>JAMOMB010000094.1 GCA_027068795.1 Sedimenticola sp.
TTCAAACTGCCCGCGGATCTGTTCCAGGGGCATGCGCTTCAAATTCATCTGCAAACAGCGCGAGAGTACGGTAACCGGCACTTTTTGCGGATCCGTGGTCGCCAACAGGAACTTGACGTGGGGCGGCGGTTCTTCCAGGGTTTTCAACAAGGCGTTGAAGCTGGAGTTGGAAAACATGTGCACCTCATCGATGAGATACACCTTGTAGCGGCCACGGATGGGGGCGAAGGGGACGTTCTCCAGCAGTTCCAGGGTCTGATCCACCTTGGTGCGGGAAGCGGCATCCACTTCCAGCAGATCCGCAAAGCGGCCATCATCCACTTCCTGGCAGATGCTGCATTCCCCGCAGGGCCTGGAGCTGACGCCTTTTTCACAGTTCAGGGATTTTGCCAGAATGCGCGCCAGGGTGGTTTTTCCGACCCCGCGGGTTCCGCTAAACAAATAGGCATGGTGCAGCCGGTCATTGTCCAGGGCATTGCTCAGGGCGCGCACAACATGTTCCTGCCCCACCAGTTCCTCAAAGGTTCGGGGCCGCCATTTACGCGCTAATACCTGATAGGACATAGAAGATTTACAAAAACTGGTGGCAACCGCACCAGCCACACCCCGGCACACACTGTCACTGCTGCGGCTGCTCCCTTCCGGGCCTGACCGGGTTCACAGCTGAGTGTTGCGAGGGGACCGATACGGCCGCCATAAACGTTCATCCTGAATACCAGCGTCAGGATATTTCCGGGATATACACCCGGGATGAGGTGGGGATTATGACCGATTTATGCGGGTTTAGCCATGTTTTCCGATGCTTTCTGCGCAAACACGATCACACAGTTCCGGCCTGCCGTTTTTGCTTTGTACAAGGCTTCATCCGCTGCACGAAACAACGCCGTGCGCGTCTCCCCCTCAGCCGGATGAGCCATCGCCACGCCAAAGCTGGCGGTAACAACACGATCCACGCCAGCATCCGCTTTCATATTGCTCACCGCCTCCCGTATGACTTCTGCGGTATTTGCCGCCAGCTCCAGGTCACCCTTCAACAGCAAGGCGAACTCCTCGCCGCCAATGCGCATGGGACGGCCTCTTACCTTGTATTTTTCGCAGACCTGCAACAGCACCAGGGCGATTTTTTTCAATACCTGATCGCCTTGGGGATGACCATAAGCATCGTTATAAGCCTTGAAGTGATCGACGTCCATCAGGATCAGGCAAACCGGGGCTTTGGTCGTGCTCGCGCTTTGCCATGTCTGTTCAAAATCCATGTCAAACTGGCGCCGGTTGCCAATACCCGTCAATGGATCCGTATAGGAGTACTCATGCAGTTCCCGGTTGGAGGCCTGTAACTTTTGCAGCAAGGCATCATTGGCAAATTGCAGCCGGATGGAATGCTCGATCATGTTTGCATACTTTTTTGAATAGTACAGGTTCAGGAGCATGAACAGGGACATCATCAGCGCAATCAATGTGTAGGAATCATCCTCCATGAGCAGCAGTTTGGCCGTCAATGGCAGAAACTCCGGAATGGCAAACAACAGGAAATTCGGATAGTAGTAGGAATGGGAGCCCAGAGAGCCGGCGACCAGCCCTCCCAGAACAATGACCAGCAGCGCAAACCCATACGCATTGTCCGGATCAAAGAACAGCAAACCGGCGCTTCCCCACAAGCAACCGGAAATAAAAGAACCGGCAAGCAGGCTTTGCTTTAGCAGGTTGTCATTCAGCTGGCTCCTTGGTTGATGACAAAAATAATAGGAAAGCGCCAGGCGCACAAAGATTACGACAACCAAAACAGCCAGCCAGGCGCCAATCACCGTATGGCCGGCAGTATTCCAGAATCCCCATGCAAAAAGAACCGCCACCAATAAACTGCCCGGCAGCACCACAGGCAAATGGCTGGACAGAAGCCTGAGTTGCTCCCGTCGTACCCGTTGATCCAGGTTTTGGACCAAGCCAATGTTATTGTCCATTTCCGCACTCAAATCAGGTTCCCTGCCCTGTAATCCATTGATTGCTGTCGGCTGCGGATACAGCCATGCCGGTGCCGATGCCGAAAACTCAGTTTTTTCCAAACAATCGCGCAATATTTTCCATGGTGTATTCGATCATGGGACGCATGCGCTGCACACAACGCTCGCCTTCGGCAATGGCTTCGTCCGCGCGGTGGAATTCCAGCAGACCGATTTCCGCCAGACGCGGTTCGAGAAGGATATCCGGGGGATCGCCCGCCATGCGGCTGCGGGTAATCCTGTCCTGGGTTATATTGACAGAGCTTGCCAATACATCAAACATGCCCGGAGGCGCATTTTCCCGGCTACCCGGAAAAAGATTGGAGGAATAATTCCTGATTGTCCCCAAAATTCCGTCAACAGCCCCGCTTTCTGCGGCCAAATCCGCCTTTCTCGACGACAAGTGCTTGCCGAGGATATCACCATTGAGATTTACCGCAATCACGACTTCGGCCCCCAGGGCATGGCAAAGAGACACCGGAACAGGATTGACCAACCCGCCATCCACCAGCCAACGCCCATTGAAACGAACAGGCGCAAACAGCCCGGGCAATGCAATGGAAGCCATAATCGAGGATAGCGCTTCTCCACTGGTGAACCAGAGTTCGCGGCCATTGCCCAGATCCGTGGCCACGTTGCCATAGGCCATATCCATCTCCTCGATAAGGAAATCCTCGCTCACCACATATTCGTGGAGAAAATTTCTCAGCCGTGACGCATCGATAAGTCCTTTCAGCCCCCAGCCGATATCGAAGAAAGCGGCAACATCACGCCGGCGCAAAGAGCAGACCCAGGTTTCCAGGTTTTCCAGGTTATTGCTTGCGCGGGCGGCTCCCACGATGGCGCCAATGGAGCAGCCCGCAATCACATCGGGTCGCAAGCCCATCTCTTCCAGGGCGCGAATGATGCCGATATGGGACCACCCCCGGGAAGCGCCACCGCCCAGGGCCAGGCCGATACGCACGCCGTCAGGCTTCGATTTCGACAAGGGCCTCTTCCGGATTTACGGCGTCCCCTTTTTGCACAAACACGCCGGTTACCGTACCGCTGATGGGCGCCTGCACCTCGGTCTCCATCTTCATGGCTTCGGTAATCAGCACCGCCTGTCCCGCTTTGATGCTGTCGCCTTCCTTGACCAGCACCTCTACGATGCTTCCCGGCATGGAGGTGGTCACATGTCCCTCCTTGGTAGCCTTGGGGCGGCGTCCGGCAATGGTTTCCTGTACTGCGCCTTCGGTGCCGCCGGTAAGCACGATCTCATCCAGGGTTTCCACCACGGCTTCTTCGGGCACGCCGTCTACGGTCATGTAGAAATGTCTTTCCGGCTGCCCTTTGTGCCCGGCGCCGGTCATCTTGATATGGTAGGTTTCGCCGTGCAACACGATATTGAATTCCGTAGGCGCCCGCTCCTGGGAACCGTCGCCGGGAGGCGGTTCCAGTGGTTCGGGTTGCAATGTCCCCGCCGCACGCTGCTCCAGAAACTGCCGGCCAATCTCGGGGAACATGGCATAGGACAACACATCTTCGTCTGACCGGGCCAGATCGCCGATCTCCTTGCGCAGCTGATCCAGTTCCGGCGGGATCAGATCGGCCGGACGCACTTCGATCACTTCCTGGTCGCCCACGGCCTTGCGCCGCAGTTTCTGGTCAACCTCTCCTGGCGCCTTGCCATAGCCCCCCTGAAGATAGATCTTCACTTCGTTGGTAATGGTTCCATAGCGCTTGCCGGTAAGCACGTTCAGCACCGCCTGGGTGCCGACAATCTGCGAGGTTGGCGTCACCAGGGGTGGATAACCCAGATCCTTGCGCACCCGGGGAATCTCCTCCATGACTTCATTCATGCGCCCCAGGGCATTCTGTTCCTTGAGCTGATTCGCCAGATTGGAGATCATGCCGCCGGGAATCTGGTTCACCTGCACCCGGGTGTCCACGCCGGTGAACTCGCTTTCAAACTGGTGGTATTTCTTGCGTACTTCATAGAAGTACATGCCGATATCCTGTAACAGCTCCAGATCCAGCCCCGTGTCATAGGGCGTATTCCTCAGTCCGGCCACCAGGGATTCCGTAGGAGGATGACTGGTGCCGCCAGCCCAGGAGGAAATCGCCGTATCCACCCGGTCACAACCGCTCTCTATGGCCTTGAGGTGACACATTTCCGCCAACCCGGAAGTGGCATGGGAGTGCAGCTGCAGGGGAAGATCCACTGCATCCTTCAATGCCTTGACCAGCTCTTCCGTGGCATAGGGCGTCAACAGCCCCGCCATGTCCTTGATACAAAGGCTGTCGCAGCCCATGTCTTCCAGGCCCTTGGCCATTTTCACGAAACCGGCGGTGTCATGCACCGGGCTGACGGTATAGCAGATCGTGCCCTGGGCGTGCTTGCCCGCTTCTTTGGTAGCTTCGATGGCGGTACGCAGGTTGCGAATATCATTCAGCGCATCGAAGATGCGGAACACATCCATGCCCTGCTCCGCCGCCTTGAGGACGAAAGCCCTTACCACATCATCCGCATAATGCCGGTAGCCCAACAGGTTCTGTCCCCGCAGCAGCATCTGCAGCCTGGTATTGGGCAGGGCCTCCCGCAGCTTTCTCAGGCGCTCCCAGGGATCTTCCTTGAGGAAGCGCAGGCAGGCGTCATAAGTGGCTCCGCCCCAGCATTCCAGCGACCAGTAACCCACACTGTCCAGCCGCTCGCAGGCAGGCAGCATGTCTTCGGTACGCATGCGGGTGGCGATGAGTGACTGATGCGCATCACGCAAAATGACATCGGTAATCTGTATTTTTGACATAGGTTTTACCTGTTACAAACCAGCATGAGCAGCTACCGCTATGGCTATCGCCGCGGCAATATCGCTCTTGCACTGTTTCTCTGTGTATTCGGTCAATTCGGGATGATCTTCCACGAATGAAGTGGTGAAATTGGCTGCGCGGAAATCTGGATGGCGGAGAATTTCCTCATAGTACAACTTGGTGGTGCGAATGCCATGCACCTCCATATCCTTGAGGGCGCGCTCGCCGCGGCTGATGGCGTCTTCCCAGGTCAGCGCCCAGACAATGACCTTGGCGATCATGGAATCGAAAAACGGCGGTATGGTATACCCGGTATAGATCGCCGTATCCGTGCGCACCCCCGGCCCGCCGGGAGCGTAGTAGCGTGAGATCCGTCCGAAGCTCGGCAGGAAATTGTTCTTGGGATCTTCCGCATTCACCCGGAACTGTATGGCATAACCCCGGCGCTGGATTTCATGCTGCTGGAAGCGCAGTTTCAGGCCGGCGGCGACCCGGATCTGTTCCTCGATGATATCCACGCCGGTAATGGCTTCGGAGATGGTATGTTCCACCTGCACCCGGGTGTTCATTTCCATGAAGTAGAATCTGTGATTCTCATCCATGAGGAATTCCACCGTGCCGGCGCTGTAATAACCCACCGCCTTGGCTGCAATAACCGCCAGGCCGCCCAGGTACTGGCGCTGTCCCTCGTCCAGCTGCGGGGAAGGCGCGATTTCAATCAGCTTCTGGTTGCGACGCTGAATGGAGCAATCTCTTTCATACAGGTGAATACAGTTGCCATGACTGTCCGCCAGTATCTGCAATTCGATATGCCGGGGGTTGACAATGCATTTCTCCATGAATACTTCCGCACGGCCAAACGCCTTGGTGGCCTCGGAAATGACCCGGTCATAGTTCTTGCGCAGCTCATCTTCGCTGTCGCAGCGGCGTATACCCCGACCACCACCGCCGGAAGTGGCCTTGAGCATTATGGGATAGCCGATTTTTTCCGCAACTTCCAGCGCCTCATCCAGGCCGGACAGGTTTTCCTCCGTACCCGGGGTTACAGGTACGCCTGCTGCAATCATGGCCTTGCGCGCTTCGGTCTTGTCGCCCATACGGCGGATGACCTCGGCGCTGGGGCCGATGAAAGTAATGCCGCGGCGCTCACAGGCGGCGGCAAAATCGGCATTTTCCGACAGGAAGCCATAACCGGGATGGATGGCATCGCAGCCTGTCTGCACGGCCAGGTTGACGATGCGGTGGATGTTCAGATAACCCGCGACAGGATCCTCGCCGATGCTGAAAGCCTCATCCGCCTTCTTGACATGCAGGGCGTACATGTCCGCCTCGGTGTAGATGGCCACGGAACGGATGCCCATCTCGGCGCAGGCGCGGATAATGCGCACTGCAATCTCGCCACGGTTCGCTACAAGTATTTTTCGCAACATGGTTTTATACCCTAGCGGCTGTTACTGCCGCCAATTCTGTCCATGAGCGCAAACAGCACTCCGGAAACGACCAACGCCATATGTATCCCCACCTTCCATGCCAGTTCCTGCTGGGAAACCTCGGCGACATTCATGAACAACTTCAACAATTCGATTCCCGAAATAGCGACGATGGAACCGATGAGCTTGATCTTCAGATCGGTAAATCCCACCTTGCCCATCCATTCCGGGCGATCATCATGATCCGCCACATCGATGCGTGACACGAAGTTCTCGTATCCGGCAAAAACGATGATCAGCATCAGGTTCGCCACCAGCACCAGATCGACGAGCGCCAGTATGCCGAGGATGACATGGGGGCCGGCCTCGCCGAACAGCGCCAGGGGCACCAAATGCAGAAATTCCTTGAAGAACATCACCATCAACAGCACCATGGCCAAAATCAGCCCCACATAAAACGGGGCCAGCAACCAGCGGCTGTTGAACATGAAGCTTTCCAAACCGTGCTCCAGTTTCTTCATATATTGTTTTCTTCGTACAGACAAAAGTCACAATTATACCGAAATTTTGAAAACATAACCTATCAGGAAGCCTCGAATAATTCCGTGAGGAAGGATGCCAGCCGGAAAAAACCGGCGTGAAAAGAAATTCACAAAAAATAGCCGCTATTTTCCGGAAGATCCATACAGTTAGCAGCCGTTTTCAGTATAAAAATGGCGGTCGCGAGTCATTCGGAATGCGCTATGCCGGAGGGCCGCTCGCCACGCCCAGGAAAAGACTGGCTTGATAGGCAAGGAACACCAGCAGCAAAACAGCCCCGGCCCAGCGCCGGATCAGGCCATGCCCCCTGCGGCTGAAACCTCTGGCCATGAGGTACAAGGCCAGCGCCAACGCCAACATCAGGGGAAAATCCCGATACAACACCGCCGTCTCTACCTCAGTCGGCCCGATGCTCCCCGCAATGCCCAGCACCGCGAGGATGTTGAACAAATTGGATCCCACCACATTGCCCACGGCGATATCATGTTCCTGCTTGCGGGCCGCAACCACGGAAGCGGCCAGCTCCGGCAAGGAGGTGCCAATGGCGACAATGGTCAAACCAATCACCAGGTCGCTTACCCCATAAAATTGCGCAATGCCCACGGCGCCCCATACCAGCAATTTGGAGCTCGCCAGCAACAAGGCCAGCCCCGACAACAGCAGCCACCACGCGCGCCCCTTGGGCATGGATTCGGGAATTTCCTCCGTCAATTCTTCGATAAGAGGATCGTCAGCGCCCGTCGTGCGGGCAAGATGAATCGTCCACAGCACCACAGCAATCATGGCCGTGAGAAGCAAGCCCCCATCCAGGCGGGAAAGTGTGCCGTTCCAGAGCAGCGCCCAAGCCGCAAGCATCACTATCAGCATCAAGGGGAATTCCCGGCTCAAGGTTTTCGATTGGACGGCGAGAGGCGCGATCAATGCGGTGACACCCAATACCAGCGCCATATTGGCGATATTCGACCCCACTGCATTGCCAATGGCCAGGCCGCTGTTGCCCTGCAATGCCGCCATGGCGGAAACCAGCATTTCCGGCGCGGAAGTGCCGAAAGCAACGATGGTCAGGCCAATGATCATGGTGGAAATACCCAGGGCCCGCGCCAACCCCGCTGCGCCAGCGACAAACCGGTCGGCGCTCCAAACCAAAACAACCAGCCCAGCAACTACAGCCAGGACAAACCAGAGAAGTTCATTCATTATAATGATTTGTTTTTCAGGTGGTTATAGGTTTTCATTAGAAATCAGATTAGGTTTTTCAGTTGCGAAATCCGTTCTTGCAGCGCCTGTTCCGTATTTTCCCGAAGCGTGATATGGCCGATCTTTCGCCCGACCCGGGGTGCTTTGCCATACAGGTGCAGATGCGTATTTTCTATTCCAAGGATGGCAGGAGCATGCGGCAATTCCCCGATCAGGTTTATCATTGCCGTATGCCCTACCGGCGCCGTACTGCCCAGGGGAAGCCCCAGGATCCCCCGCAGGTGGTTTTCAAACTGACTGGTTTCGGCGCCTTCGATGGTCCAGTGGCCGGAGTTATGCACCCGGGGGGCCATTTCATTTGCCAGCAGATGCGAGCCAAGCTGGAAAAACTCTATCGCCAGCACCCCCACATAATCCAGGCGCTCCAGCACCCGTTTGGCATAGTCTTCCGCCAGAGCTTGGTGGGAATCGCCATGCAGACAGGTTGACAAACGCAATATACCCTGTTCGTGAACATTTTCAGCCAGAGGATAGAAAGCCATTTCACCGGAAACACTGCGCACGGCGATAATGGAAACCTCCCGGTCGAACTCGATCAGCCCCTCGAGGATGGCCGGCGCCTGGCCGATAGCATCCCAGGCGTCTTGCAAACTGTCGCCATTACGCAGCACTTGCTGCCCCTTGCCGTCATAGCCCAGCGTGCGGGTCTTGAGTACGGCGGGCAACCCGATCTGCTCTGCCGCCTGCTGCAGGGTTTGCAGATCATGCACCAGCGCAAATGGCGCTGTTTCTATACCCAGCTCCCGGAACAGATTTTTTTCATGCCTGCGATCTCTCGCTGTGGCCAGGGAATCGGCCCGGGGAAAAACCGGAAGGGATGCACCCAGTTGCTGTACCGCCGCAGCGGGCACACTTTCAAATTCATAGGTTACCAGATCGACTTCAGCGGCCAGCCGCTGCAAGGCGGCGGGATCGTCATAGGCAGCCTGTATATGCCTGGTCAGCGGCGCAGCGCAGGCATCCGCTGCGGGTTCCAGCACCACAAAATCCAGCCCCAGGGGATACCCCGCCAGGGCCAGCATACGCGCCAGTTGCCCGCCCCCGAGAACACCGATCTTCATGAGCCGGCGGCGGGGTCGGGATGATCCAGCACGGTTTCGGTCTGCCGGGCGCGAAAAGCATCCAGGGCGCTGCGGACGTCCGTATATTTGTTGCCCAGTATGGACGCCGAGAGTAACGCCGCATTCACCGCGCCCGCCTGACCAATGGCCAGGGTTCCCACGGGAATGCCCGCAGGCATTTGCGCAATGGAAAGCAGGGAATCCATGCCATTCAAGGCCCTGGATTGCACGGGCACGCCCAGCACCGGCAGGCTGGTCTTCGCCGCCACCATGCCCGGCAGGTGCGCAGCGCCGCCCGCGCCGGCAATGATGACTTCTATGCCCCGCCCGCGAGCCTGTTCCGCATACTGAAACAGCTTGTCCGGGGTCCTGTGGGCGGACACCACTTCTTTTTCAAAGCAGATGCCCAGCTTCTCCAGGGTTTCTGTAGCATGACGCATGGTTTCCCAGTCTGAACTGGAACCCATGATCACTCCAACCAGTGCTTGCATAGTCCGTTCTCTGCCCCCAGGGCGGATCGTTGGAAAAGCGCGTATTATGCCTGATTTCCACGGGAATTGCCCCACCGCATCCCGGGACATAAGGGCTTATTTGGTCAAGGACAGGAACAGTCTGGGCAGCTTTTCCGGCAGCCGTTCTACACGGTCGATGACGGTATAGTTGTTGCGCCCGAAAATGTCGGCCACATAGTCATCGGCGTGGGGATCGAGGCTGATGCAATAGGTAGTGATCCCTTTACTGTCCAGCTCATTCACCGCCACATGGGTATCTTCCTGCAGATATTTGGGATCCTGTACGTCGATATCATGGGGCTCGCCATCGGTAAGCACCAACAGCAGGCGCTTCTCCTCGCGACGCGCTTCCAGATAACGCCCTGCGTGACGCAAGGCCGCACCCATGCGCGTCGAGTGGCCCGCTTCCATGGCCGCCAGGCGCGCCTTGGGTTCTTCGCCCCAGTGCTCATTGAAGCCCTTGAAGTGGGCGTAACGCACCTCGTGGCGGGTATTGGAAGAGAAACCCGATATGGCGAACGGATCACCAAGTGCTTCTACAGCGGTGGCCAGCAACGAGACTGCCTCCTGGCTCAATTGCAGAATGGTGGAATCGGCGCCCTCAGGCACTTCATTGATGGATTCCGAAAGGTCGAGCAGCAACAACACGGCAATGTCGCGGCCATCCTTGACATGACTCTGATGGATGCGGGTATCGGGAGTGGAGCCAATGCGGAAGTCAATGGCGGCGCGAATGGCGACATCCAGATCCAGTTCGTCCCCTTCTTCCTGATAGCGCACCCGGCGGCGCTGCTGCGGCTTGAGCAAATCGACAATCTGTTTCAGCTGTTTGGCCAGGCGCTTATGCTTTTCCAGCAGCTGGTCGATGCGGCTGGCATCGCCCTGAGGCTGGATCGCCTCATAGACGGTGACCCAATCCGGACGATAGTTTTGCACGGACTGATCCCACTCATGATAGTGCTGCGGCGGAAGCAAATCGTCCTCATCGGCTCCCCGGCCGCGATCTGCTGCGCCATGGTCGGAGTGAAACTCGTCTTCGTCCTCGACATCCTCCAGGAAGATCCACAGGTAGCGATTGTCATCACGATAGCTGACTTCGGTATCTTCAAACCAGACCTTCTGGCTGCGGAAGCTGTGCTCGTCATTGTCCTTGAGCCATTGCACGCCCAAATCGGTGCTGAGGGAGGCATCGAAAGGATCTTCCTCGATGCGCGCCCGAAATTTCTCCACATAGTCCAGCAAGTCCTTGTCACTGTAGTTATGGGCGGGATTGAGCAAGGCATAGGAAAGCATTGCCAGCTTGTGACGAATGCAGGACCAGCCTTCCGGGCAGCTGCCCGGCTTGGGTTTCGGGTGCATCGACAACCAGAGTTGCCGCAGCCCGGGATATTGCCGCATTGCCAGATACTCGACCCGGGCATCCTCGAACACCTCGATGCAGACATGCTGAAAGGTGCTGAAATTGTCGGCCAGATAGGGCTGTGACCAGATCTTGTGCGCCATCATGTGAGCAATGGCGGCGCGGTAGCGGTTGATGCCCGACACCGGCCCCAGGTCTTCATACACATCCGGAAGATGGATGCCGAGGCGATCCAGATGAGGGCGCGGTTTGCGCAGGGAATCGAATGCTTCCGAATAGGGACAGAAGTCGGTTTCCAGATCCCACAGGGCGCGTTCGAACAGGCGCAGCTGGCGTTCATAATCCATGAACAGGGTGCCATTGCGCTCCTTGACCAGCATCGCCTTGGCATCGGCGCTTTGCAGGCTGAAATAGTCCGGCAGGCGGTGGGGATGATCACGGTAGACGCGAATGCCGTAGCTGATCCAGTTTTCCACTCCGGCCATGCTGAGCTGGTTGAACAAATAGGGGGCGCGCTCGGCCAGGGGCTGGACGCCATCCTTTGCCTCTTTCGCCATCCGCTCGACCAGTTGCAGCCAACCACGCAGCAACATGGGGCTGCCGAGACGGCGCGCCACCGCCGGCAAGGTGGCGAGGAAAGGCTTGATCGCCTTGCCAGCCGCGTATTCCGAAAGCAACGCACAAGTGGCGGCTACTTCGGGAATGATTTCTTCATCGCTATGCTTCGCCACCTCCGGCATTTCATCGAGGAAGATCAGCACCAGCTCGGTGCCACGTCCCAAACTGCATACGCGGTCGGCATTTTCCAGCCAGGCGTCTACGCCCTCTGGCGAAAGCAGCTCTCTGGCCTGGTTGAAGGCGTCTTCGAAAATATCATCGATTTTGCGGACGCTGCACTGGAGCCGGTTCCGCCAGGCTTGAATTTCCGGATTCATGGCACACCTCTGCAATGCGAGCCTGGAAATTTCATAAATTCACGCCCACGGAATTTATATTTTTCCAGGCGGGGTAAGTCTCAGGCGAGAATCATCTCAACGGCTGCGTCCAGAGTGGCACGGATATCGGGATCATCGGTAATCGGGCGCACCAGCGCCATTTTGCAAGCCTCCACCGGCCCGATACCATCATCGATCAACTGCGCTGCATAGACCAGCAAGCGGGTGGAGATTCCTTCATCGAGGCCGTGCCCCTTGAGGTTGCGGGCGCGATGTGCAATATCCACCAGATGCTCGGCCAGCGCCGCATCCACGCCGCCTTCACGGGCTACGATGCGCGCCTCTTCGGCCTTCTCGGGATAATCGAAATCCAGCGCAGTAAAACGCTGCTTGGTGGACTGTTTCAGATCCTTCATCAGGCTCTGATAGCCGGGATTGTAGGAGATCACCAGCTGGAAGTCGGGATGGGCCTCCAGCAGCTCGCCTTTCTTGTCCAGCGGCAACACCCGACGGTGGTCGGTGAGCGGATGGATCACCACAGTAGTATCCTGGCGCGCCTCGACCACTTCATCCAGGTAACAGATGGCGCCAATGCGCGCCGCCACGGTCAGCGGGCCATCTTGCCAGCGGGTGCCGTTTTCGTCGAGCAGGAAACGCCCCACCAGGTCGGCGGCGGTCATATCCTCATTGCAGGCAACGGTGATCAGCGGCTTTTGCAGCTTCCACGCCATATACTCTATAAAACGCGATTTTCCGCAACCGGTCGGCCCTTTGACCATGACCGGCAGACGACGATTATAGGCGGACTCATAGAGCGCCACTTCATTGCCGGTGGTCTGGTAGAAAGGTTCCTCTTTAATCTGGTATTGCTGTTGGTCAGTCATCGCTTTGGTCTCGCTTCAGGTCATTCCTTATTAGAGACAAAGAGTGGAATCCACTCTCCTCTCTAAATATCAACCCGGCAACAATATATGTCGTATTCAACCGCCGTGTGCCGGTTCGCAGCAAGGCGGCAAAAGTCGCTGCAGCCATCCTGCAGCAAGTTTTGCCAACGCGGCCTGCGGGCCGGCGCACGGCGCCTGGTTCCGCTGCATGCCTGATGCCCTGAATACGACATATATTGTTGTCGGGTTAATAAGAACCCCACCCTGCCGCCATGGCAGGGTGAAGTCAACTATCAACTGGGTTTGCTTACTTGTGCACGCCCAGTTTCTCGCGCCAACCCGGGTACAGGTTGTCGGCATCTTCCTGGAAGGTCTCGAAAGCGCCACGCAGTTCTTTATGATCCTTGGCGTAATCGATCAGATCAACACCTTCCTGCCATGCGCTAACCGCCTGGCGCAGGGAAGTGGCGCCGGCAACGATGCCATCCTTGTGGCCAAGGGCGCCGCCACCAGAGGTCTGGATGACATTGCAGTGACCCAGATTATCAAAGAAGCCTGGCAGACGCAGGGCGTTCATGCCGCCGGAGATGATGGGCGTACAAGACTTCATCTTGCCCCAGTTCTGATGGAAATGAGTGCCATCGACATCATCATCGACCAGCATCAAGGCATTCACCTTGTCACTGGCGTAGCCTTCCATTTTTCCGTAGCCCATGGTGCCAACGTGGATACCGGAGGCTCCTGACATGCGCGCCCACTTCATGTGCACCAGCGCGGTATAGCCGCGGTTGGACTCTTCCGAGGTGACAGCGCCATGTCCTGCGCGATGGTAGTGCAGGAACTGGTTGGGGAAGTAACGGCGCGCCGTGGTGACCATGCCACAACCGCCTACATAACCGTCGACCAGAAGGGCAACATTTTCGGCATGCTCGCCGAAGGTTTCGAGGATATACTCGCCGCGAGCGATCATCTCGAAGGGGTCATCAGCCGTGATGTTGGCGGAAAAGAGCTTTGCCTGACCGGTTTCATCCATGGCGCGCTTCATCGCATCAGCGACCAGCGGCGTGATTTCACGCATCGGCGCATAAACCTGGTTACCCTGGGGTTCGTCATTCTTGATGAAGTCGCCACCGAGCCAGAACTGGTAGCAGGCATCGGCAAACGGCTTGGAACGCAGACCCAGTTTTGGCTTGATGATGGTACCAACCACCATGCCGCCATTGTCGAGGTCGCGGCCCAGCACCCGCCACATGTCCTGGATATTCATTGAGGGGCCGTCGAACAGGCGCAGGAAGCGGGGAGGCACATAGAAGTCGAGCATTTTGGCATACTCTACATCACCCATGCCCTGATTGTTACCAATCATCAGCGTCATCATGGAAACCACCATGGCGCGACCATCGGTGATATTGCGGTCGAACAGATCCACGGGATAGGCGATCTTCATCAGCTCTTTGTCTTCATCGACAAAATAGCAGATGGCGTCCAGGTTCTTGGTAAAATCGTCGGTGGTCACTACCTGCACGTTGGTGCCAGTGGATGACTCGGCGCAGAAATGGGCAGCGGTACCGATGAAATCAAAGAAACCGGGCTTGGGTCTCATTTTATAGGCGGCCAGAACCCAATCGCCACTGGCGATGAGATCTTCCTCTTTGAGATCCAGATTGGCATAACGACTAGTTTGGTCAAGCATGGTTTTCTCCTTACTTTTTGTGTTGAATATTAAATTCAGGCAGCGGTAGTGGCCGCGGGTGGATATGTTCCAGAAAAGCCGGTATAAATGGAAGTCAATAATATCTATTGAAGGTATAGAGAATAATCTATGACCCGCTCTACAGCAGAGAACCTGATTCGCCACGTCACCCTGCGTCAACTGCAAATCTTTGAGGCCGTGGTTCGACAGGGAGGGTATACGCGTGCTGCCGAAACACTTCACCTGACACAGCCCACCGTCTCCATGCAGGTTAAAAAACTTTGTGAACACATGGGCTTGCCACTGTTCGAAGAAAGCGGGAAAAAACTGCAACTGACTGCCGCCGGCAGAAAAACCCTGGAAGTCTCCCGGGACATCCTTAGCCGCCTGGAGCTCCTGGGCAGCGAAATTTCTTCCCTCAGCGGGGAAATGAAGGGTGAACTGCGCATCGCCGTAGTTACAACCGCCAAGTATTTCATGCCCCATTTGCTGGGCGCGTTCGTGCACCGCTACCCGGATGTGCAACCCCGCCTTTTTGTCACCAACCGGGAAAAGGTGCTGCAGCGCCTGCAGGAAAACCAGGACGACCTGCTCATCATGGGCAGGGTGCCCGAAGCGCTGGAGGTGGAGGCCACGCCTTTTCTGGACAACGACCTCGTGGTCGTTGCGCCACCCAGTCATCCCTTGGCGAAAAAACGCGCCATTTCCCTCAAACAACTGGCGAAAGAACGCTTCCTCCTGCGCGAACCCGGCTCTGGAACGCGCCTGGCCATGGACAAACTGTTTGCAGCCCAGGGGCTGACCCTGGAGCCTTACATGGAGCTGGGCAGCATCGAGGCGATCAAACAGGTTGTAATGGCGGGCCTGGGCATTTCCGTCATGTCCCAGCACAACCTGCGCCTGGAATTGGATGGGCGGAAAATGTGCATACTGGATGTCAAGGGTTTCCCCTTGCGCCGCCACTGGTTCGCTGTACACGCCTCCGGGCGCAAGTTGAGTCTGGTGGCGCAGACCTTTCTCGATTTCATCCGTGAAGAAGGAAGCCTGGTGCTCCATGAATGACGGCATCATCGACAGTCATTGCCATTTGGACATGCCGGCTTTCGACGAGGACCGGCGGCAAGTGCTGGAACGCGCCCGTTCAGCCGGGGTAAATGGATTCATCGTACCCGGCACGACCCGGGAAAGCTGGCGAAAAATCCTGGATATCAGCGCATCCGAAGCCGATGTCTACCCTGCATTCGGTCTGCATCCCTATTTTTGCTTTGCGCACAACACGGCGCAAACCGAGCAGCTACGCGCCCTGGCGGAAACAACCCGGCCGGTAGCCATCGGTGAAATCGGGCTGGATTTCCATCGCAAGGATCTGGAGCAGAAACGACAGCTGCATTTGCTCGAGCTGCAATTGCGGATCGCACAAGACCTGAACCTGCCGGTGATCCTGCACACGCGCAAAGCCCATGATCAGATGCTGAAGCTATTGAGGCAATACTCGCTCAAAGGTGGCGTCTGCCATGCGTTCAATGGCAGTTGGCAACATGCCAGACAATATATGGATCTGGGGTTCTGCATGGGATTCGGCGGCATGCTCACCTACGAGCGCTCCAGCAAGTTACGCGCGCTGGCCGCAAAAATCCCCCTTGCGTATCTGCTGCTGGAAACCGATGCGCCAGACATGCCAGGAGCCGCTCACCAATACCAGCGCAACAGCCCTGAATATCTTCCCGAAGTGCTGGATACGTTGGCAGACATTCGCCCGGAAGACAGAAGCAGCATTGCCCGGGCGACCACAGCGAATGTCAAACGGGTGTTTGCTCTGCCAGATAGAAAGCCGCCAACTGCAGATCCGCCGGACGGGTGATCTTGATATTGCTGGAAGCCCCCTCCACCATCCGGGGGGAATGCCCGGCCCACTCCATGGCGCTGGCTTCATCAGTGATCGCCACCCCGGCGGCCAGCGCCCCCTTCAAGGCCTTGTGCAATACCCCCAAAGGAAACATCTGTGGCGTTTGCGCGTGCCAGAGTCCGACTCTGTCCACTGTTTCCAGGATCCGTCCCTGATCATCAGCGCGTTTCATGGTGTCGTGTACAGGCACGCCCAGCAGGCCGCCCGTTCCTTGTTCCGCCAGCCGTATCAGCCTGGCAAGATCCTGCTGCCGCACGCATGGGCGCGCTGCATCATGCACCAGCACCCAATCCCCTTCCGCAGCATGGAGCAACAACGCATCCAGGGCATTCAGCACCGAATGACTGCGTTCCTCACCACCGGTTACCCGCCGCACCCGCGGGTCTGCCGCACTCTTGGTCGTTGGCCAGATAGGGTCTTCCGCGGCCAGGGCCACGGTTGCAGACTCGATACCCGGTTGATTCAGCAATGCCTGGATGCTCCAGTCGATGACCGGTTTCCCGCACACGGACAGGTATTGCTTGGGGAGATTCGCCCCCATGCGCGCACCGATTCCGGCTGCTGGAATCACGGCATGGAAACTCATGGCTTGGCCGCAGGTTCCGGTTCGATAACCTGATAGAAGGTCTCGCCCTCCTTGATCATGCCCAGATCGGAACGCGCCCGGGCTTCCACCGCTTCCAGCCCGGTTTTCAGGCTTTCCACTTCCGCCCGCAGGCGCGCATTGCGTTCTTTCATCTGCACCAGTTGTTGCTGTTGGTCCTCGATTTGCTGCTGCAGGCGAAAGACTTCCGCAAGGCTGCCCTGCCCCACCCAGAGACGATACTGAAGCACCAGGAACATGGCCAGCAACACAACCAACAGCAGGCGGAAATACCAGGGCATCAGGCCAGACGGAAGGCTCCCCTTCCGGCATAGACGGCGGCCTCACCCAGTTGATCCTCGATGCGCATCAGCTGGTTGTATTTGGCCACCCTGTCCGAGCGGGAAAGCGATCCGGTCTTGATCTGTCCGGTGTTGGTGGCCACCGCCAGATCGGCGATGGTGGTATCTTCCGTCTCGCCGGAACGATGGGAAATAACCGCGGAATACCCCGCCTGTTTCGCCATTTCAATGGCCTGCAGGGTTTCCGTAAGCGTGCCGATCTGGTTGAACTTGATGAGGATGGAATTGGCCACGCCCATGTCGATGCCTTTCTTCAGAATGGCGGTATTGGTGACAAACAGATCGTCGCCCACCAGTTGCACCTTGTCTCCCAGCATTTCGGTATGCAGCTTCCAGCCTTCCCAGTCGCTCTCGTCCATGCCGTCTTCGATGGAGATGATGGGATACTGCCGCACCCAGTCCGCCAGATATTCGGAAAACCCGGCGGAATCGAAGCTGCGGTTTTCCGACGCAAGATGATATTTGCCGTCTCTGTAGAACTCGGAGCTGGCGGCGTCCAGGCCCAGGTAAATATCTTCCCCCGCCTTGTATCCCGCCTTGCCAATGGCTTCAAGAATCACCTCGATGGCTTCTTCGTTGGAGCTGAGGTTCGGCGCGAAGCCGCCTTCATCGCCAACCGTGGTGGCCAGCCCGCGCTTGCCCAGCACGGACTGGAGCGCATGGAACACTTCCGCCCCGTAGCGCACGGCTTCGCGAATGCTTGGCGCGCCCACTGGGAGGATCATGAATTCCTGCAAGTCCACGCTGTTGTCGGCATGGGCGCCCCCGTTGATGATATTCATCATCGGCACCGGCAGGCGGAACTCGCCGGCGCCCAGATATTCGTACAGGGGTTGCTCGTTTTCCTGGGCCGCGGCATGGGCCGCCGCCAGGGATACGGACAGAATGGCGTTGGCGCCGAGCTTCGATTTGTTTTCCGTGCCATCGAGTTCGATCATGCATTGATCCAGGGCCGCCTGGTCTCCCACGTCCATGCCGCTGACGGCATCACGGATGAGGGTATTCACATTCTCCACGGCTTTGCGCACCCCCTTGCCGCCATAGCGGCTGGCATCGCCATCACGCAACTCCAGGGCTTCACGGGAACCGGTGGAAGCGCCGGAAGGCGCGACTGCGCGCCCCATGGCGCCGTCCGCTGTATATACATCCGCCTCTATGGTGGGATTGCCACGGGAATCCAGAATCTCCCGCGCCCTTATGCTGATAATTTCCGACATCTTGTCGTCTCCATAATTTTGTTACTGAATGCTGTCAGTGCGCTGTGCGCCATTGTCTGAAACAGGTCGCCCCATGCTTCACAATTCACCCTCGACAAAGCCATGGCGCTTCACTACGGCATCGATTTCCAGCAGGGTTTCCAGCAGTTCGCGCATGCGCCCCAGAGGCCAGGAATTGGGTCCATCGCTCAAGGCCTGCTCCGGATTTTCATGGGTTTCCATGAACAGTCCGGAAACACCTGCCGCCACTGCCGCGCGCGCCAGCACGGGCACATGTTCACGTTGGCCGCCGGATGATTTCCCCAGACCGCCGGGCTGCTGCACCGAGTGGGTGGCATCGAACACCACGGGACAGCCGGTATCGCGCATGACCGCCAGGCCCCGCATATCCGAAATCAGGGTGTTGTAGCCGAAAGATGCGCCGCGCTCGCAAACCATGATCTGCGAATTGCCTGCGGCGCGCGCTTTTTCCACCACATGGATCATGTCCCAGGGGGCCAGAAACTGCCCCTTTTTAATGTTCACGGGCCTGCCCTGGGCAGCGACGCGCTGGATAAAATTGGTCTGCCGGCAAAGAAATGCCGGAGTTTGCAGCACATCCGCAACAGCGGCCACTTCATTCAATGGCGTGTCTTCATGAACATCGGTGAGCACCGGAAGATTCAGGTCTTTACGCACCTGCTCCAGCACTTTCAACCCCTGTTCGATACCCGGACCGCGAAAGCTTTCATGGGAAGAGCGGTTGGCCTTGTCGAAGGAAGACTTGTAGATGAGCGGAATTCCCAGCGCGCCGGCAATTTCCTTCAGGGCGCCCGCGGTATCCAGGGCCGAGTCCAGGCTTTCCACCACACAGGTGCCTGCAATCAGGAACAAGGGCTGATCCAGGCCGACCTCGAAACCGCATAGATTCATGGAACTCAGGCTTCCTTTTTCTGGCGCTGTTCAATGGCCGCCTGGATAAAGCCCGTAAACAGGGGATGTCCGTAGCGCGGGGTGGAGGTAAACTCGGGATGGAACTGGCAGGCCAGAAACCAGGGGTGCCCCGGCAGCTCCACGATTTCCGCCAGCGTGCCGTCAGCGGAAGTGCCGGTAATGCGCAAGCCCTTTTCCTGCAGCAATTCGCCATACTGGTTGTTGAACTCGTAGCGGTGGCGATGGCGCTCGACGATGCGCTCCTTGCCATACAGCTTCCTGGCGAGAGAACCTTCCGCCAGCAGGCATTCCTGCCCTCCAAGGCGCATGGTGCCTCCCAGATCGGAACGCTCATCCCGCTGCACCACGGAACCGTCCGCCTCCAGCCATTCCGTGATCAGGGCGATGACCGGGGCGCTGGTATCCTTGTTGAATTCCGTACTGTTCGCGTCTTTCAAGCCAACCTTGTTCCGAGCGTATTCGATAACTGCAACCTGCATCCCCAGGCAAATACCCAAATAGGGGATTTGCCGCTCCCGCGCATAGCGCACCGTGGCGATCTTGCCTTCCACGCCGCGGGTGCCAAACCCGCCCGGCACCAGAATCGCGTCCATGTCCGCCAGTTTTCCCAGATTTCCGCTTTCGAATTCTTCCGAATCGAAATAGTGGATATTCACCTTGGCGGCGGTCTGGATGCCTGCATGAATCAGCGCCTCATTGAGCGACTTGTAGGATTCGGTCAGATCCACATATTTACCAACCATGGCAATATCGACTTCCCGCCGGGTATCGAACAACCCCTTGACCACGCCTTCCCATTCCGTCAGATCGGCCGGCGGCACCTCCAGGCGCAACTGCTCCACCACAATCTGATCCAGATCCTGCGCATGCAGCAACAAGGGAATACGGTAGATGGTATCCGCGTCCACCGCGGAGATGACCGCCCGTTCCTGCACATTGGTAAACAGGGCGATCTTGCTTCGCTCCGCATCCGGCAGGGGGCGGTCAGCGCGGCACAGGAGCACATCGGGCTGGATGCCGATGGAACGCAGCTCCTTGACCGAATGCTGGGTGGGCTTGGTCTTGATTTCTCCGGAAGTGGGAATATAGGGCACCAGGGTCAGGTGCATGAACAAAACATTCTCACGCCCCAGTTCCACCCCCATCTGGCGGATGGCTTCCATGAACGGCAGGGATTCGATATCACCCACGGTGCCGCCGATCTCCACCATGGCCACATCGAAACCATCCGCACCCAGACGGATCTGGCGTTTGATTTCATCGGTGATATGGGGAATGACCTGCACCGTCCCCCCAAGATAATCACCGCGCCGCTCCTTGCGGATGACGCTTTCATAGACCTGGCCGCTGGTAAAGTTGTTGTGCTTCCCCATGGTGGTATTGATGAAGCGCTCATAGTGCCCCAGATCCAGGTCGGTTTCCGCGCCATCTTCGGTAACGAAGACCTCACCGTGCTGAAAAGGACTCATGGTGCCAGGATCCACATTGATATAGGGATCCAGCTTGAGCATGGTGACTTTCAGCCCCCGGGCTTCGAGCAATGCGCCCAGGGAGGCGGATGCGATACCCTTGCCCAGGGAGGAGACGACGCCGCCTGTAATGAATATATATTTTGTCATCAAAAGCAAAAAACGGTGAGTCAGAAGGAGGAAGTCCAGACGGGGTGAAACAGTAACAGATAGGAGGATTTCTCTCAATCGGAAAGCGGCTGTTCCCATATGATTCTTGGCGCTTTCGAGGAAATTCTGGCCTGATTGGGTAAATTGGCCTATAGTCTGGTGTACTGCGTCGAAACAACTCGCGTCCTCTATCAAAGGTTACAGGACAAGACGGGGCGCGCAGGCAATGGGCAAAATGCGCATGAGGCTCCGCGCCTGGTGGCGCTTTCTGGTCAATCCAAGAGCGCATATCTAGTCCGGAAGCTCCCTGACACACGGCCCATCAACTATTGGCAAAACGATTATTCGTAAACCTGTCCATTCAAGAAGGAGATTTCCATGCACAAACTAGCAAAACTTATTGGCGCCAGCGCCATTGTCGGCATTGCAGCACTTTCCATCTCCACCGCCAGCGCATGGTGGGGCCCATGGGGCGACCGTGGATACGGCAATAACAATTGGGACAACATGGGTGACTGGATGGGAGACGGCACCGGCAGCACCGATTTCAACATGGGGTTTAGCGGGCGCGGCAATAGCAATGCCTATGGACGAGGCTACAATCGCTATGACAACCGTTACTATGGAGGCTACGCTCCTTATGGCTATGGCCCCGGATATGGTTATGGCCCGGGATACGGCTATGCCCCCGGCCCGGGATACGGCCCTGGCCCGGGATACGGGTATGCGCCAGCCCCCGGGTACGGTTATCCCGGCATGATGCCGCCCCCTCCTCCGGCTGCAACCCAGAGCGCCCCTGCCACCCCAGCCCCAAGCAACTGAGGTTGCCTCTGCAACCACCGGGGTTACTTGTCGCCCGGTTGTCACAAAACCATTGGCCTGCCCAGCCAATGGTTTTTTTGTGCCTGGCCGATAGCCAAAACCTGGTGGAAAAAATGTTTCGCGTCGAGTATTGATCTGGATCAGTTTTAGCGACAGAATACACCATCACAAATCAATTCAGCCAAAGGAACCTCTTACGATTCAAATCCGGGCAAAGCAGTTTGCGGCACAGAGACATTCTGACCCGTGACACCGAAAGCCTCGAATATCCGCGGGCAGTCGATTGTCCTCGGGATATTGAGTAGCAAATGCTAGGCCCTGACTTGATCCCCGAGGATCCGTGAAACCACACATTGAGAACTCCATTGCCGAAAAACAAGGTTGTCTCCCTGAACAAACTCAAGGTCGCTTGCAAGAACTGCGGGCTGGCGAAACTTTGCCTCCCCCTGGGGCTTGACAGCGGCGACATCGATCAACTCGACGCCATTGTGCAGCGCAACCGTCCCCTGCACCGTGGCGGCCATGTATTTCAGACCGGCGACAAGTTTCGCAGTCTTTATGTTGTAAAAACCGGCACCATCAAAACCTATACCCAGTGCCCTAACGGTTCGGAGCAAGTAGTGGGCTTCCATCTCCCGGGAGAAGTCGTTGGCCTGGACGGCATCGAGTGCGACAAGCATCTGTGCTCCGCCAAGGCGCTGGAGACCACGGCTGTTTGCGAAGTGCCATTCGGGCGCCTTGAAGAGCTGACTTCTTCCATACCCGGCTTGCAACACCAGCTGTTTCGTTTGATGAGTCGCGAGATCACCAAGGAAACCGGCTTGATGGTGCTACTGGGAAAAAGCACGGCCGAAGAACGCCTTGCTGCTTTTCTGCTCAGCCTCTCCGTGCGCTTCCACAACCGCGGATTCTCTCCCGTGGAATTCAATCTGAGCATGTCCCGCCAGGAAATCGGCTCTTACCTGGGCCTGGCCCTGGAAACCGTCAGCCGTTTGTTTACTCATTTTCAGGAAGAAAGCATTCTTCTTGTGGACCGGAAGCACATCAAAATATTGGACATGGATCAGCTGTATAACCTGCTTTCCAACCAAACCACGTGCCTCGACAGATTACAGGCGCCCAATTAACTCCAGTTCCTGCTTTTTCAACAACTGCTGAAAATCCAGCCCGCAGCGCAACCAAACCAATCTTTCATCCCAAGAACGAGCAATGCAACTGAACAACACATCAGCCGTCATGTGCCGCAACTGTGCGCTCTACCAGACTGCTCGGGTATTGGGCCTGGAAACCCCGGATTGCAGTTCCCTGAACCGCATCGTATTGCGCAATCTTCCAGTGAAAAAGCACGAGGTGCTGTATCACGAAGGAGAAGCTTTCCGCTATTTGTATCTGATCCATTCCGGCTCCTGCATCAGCAACGCCACCATGCTGGGAGAACGCCGCCGCGTCATGGGGTTTTATCTTCCGGGCGAGATCGCCGGCATCGAAAACATCGGGCAAGAGACCTGTAACCACACCACTTACGCATTGGAAAAAGGCTCCATCTGCCAACTGGATTTTTCCGCCCTGGAAGAAACGCTTTCCAAGAACGAACTGATCAATGTACAGAAATACCTGTTGGGTTCCGCCGCCCATCATGCACGGCAACTGCAATGGGAACGGTCGCTGACAGGCATGCAAACCGCCGAACAGCAAATCGCCGCATTCCTGATGAATATCGCCAGCCGCCTGGATGCGCGCGGCTTTCCTGCGCGCCAGTTCCGGCTGCCCATGTCCCGCGAAGCTATTGCAGACTATCTTGGCCTGGCCATGGAAACCGTCATTCGTACGCTGAAAAATCTTCAATCCCGAAATTTAATCGCCATCAAAGCAAAAAACATCGAGATCCTCGATGAATCCCGCCTGAATTCCCTGCTCACCTCCTGAGCGGCCGCAACCCGCCACCATTATTTGTTTCTTCCCGATCCCTCTGTTTTTGCTCCAAAAAAAACGCGCCTTTAGCGCCAAATCCCCCCGCCGTACCTGATCAAAATCAAATTTAACGCCAAAAAACTGACATTTCTCATATAACAACCCCTTAATCTTTGTATAATCCCGTCGGTCGGGAACCTTCTTTTGTTAAACAGGTCACGCATTTTTGCCTCGCCCCTGATGCTGTTCAGAAAACAAGGCTTCCGCGCATACAAGCTTTTGGGTTGTTTTTTTCGAAATCTGAACTGGGAGGTTTTCGTGGAAGAAACGAAATATGATTTTGACGTCGTGCGGTGGTTCTCCATCATGGCGGTCGTCTATCTTGTTGTGGGAACCCTGGTGGGAACCTTCATCGCATCACAACTGGCATGGCCGTTCCTCAACTTTGACATCGCCGAACTTACTTTCGGCCGCTTACGGCCCCTTCACACAAATGCAGTAATCTTCGCTTTTGGCGGTTGCACCCTGTTTGCCACAGCGTTCTATAGCGTACAGCGAACCGGCAGCACCTCCCTGTGGAGTCCGAAAATGGCCTGGTTCACCTTCTGGGGATGGAACCTGATCATCGTCGCCGCCGTTATCACCCTGCCTCTGGGTATTACCCAGTCCAAGGAATATGCCGAACTGGAATGGCCCATTGACCTGGCGATTGCCGTGGTCTGGCTGTCCTTCGGGTTGAATTTCATCATGACCGTCGCCAAACGCAAGACCAGTCACATCTATGTGTCCAACTGGTTCTTCATGGGCATGTTCGTCATGATTACCTATCTGCATGTGGTCAACAGCCTGGCAATTCCCGTCAGCCTGTTCAAATCCTACTCCATCTTCTCCGGGGTGCAGGACGCCATGATTCAGTGGTGGTGGGGACACAATGCCGTAGGCTTCTACCTTACTGCGGGCTTCCTCGGCATCATGTACTATTTTGTACCCAAGCAGGCAAACCGTCCGGTGTTCTCCTATCGCCTGTCTGTATTGCACTTCTGGGCACTGATGTTCGGCTATGTATGGCTGGGCGCACACCATCTGCAGTACACCGCCCTGCCCGACTGGACCGGCTCTATCGGCGCAGCCGTTTCCCTGGCCATGATCATCCCTTCCTGGGGTGGCGCCATCAACGGCATGATGACCCTCTCCGGCGCGTGGGACAAACTGCGTGAGGACTACATTCTGCGCTTCATGATCATGTCCCTGGCCTTCTACGCCATGTCCACCTTCGAAGGCCCGGTCATGTCCGCCAAGTCGGTCAACGCGCTCTCCCACTACACCGACTGGACCGTAGGTCATGTTCACTCCGGGGCATTGGGCTGGGTCGCCATGGTGTCCGCCGGTGCACTCTATCACATGGTGGAAAAACTCTGGGGCACCAAGATGTATTCCGCCACACTGGTGAACGTGCACTTCTGGACCTCCACTATCGGCACTGTGATCTACATTACCGCAATGTGGGTATCCGGCATCATGCAAGGCCTGATGTGGCGTGACTATGATGAGTTCGGCACACTGACTTACACCTTTGCCGAATCCGTTGCCGCCATGCACCCCTACTACGCCATGCGCGCCATCGGCGGCATGATCTTCTGGCTAGGTGGCGCCATCATGCTGTACAACGTCATCATGACCATTCGTCAGGCTTCCGCCCAGCGCAGCTCCACTGCTGCTGCGGCCACCGCTTAACCGGATAACAGGAGAATCTAACAATGGCTGATAAAATTCATTCAACCAAACTGCAGGACAAGGCGGAACGCAATGTATTCGTCATGTTCGTTTTGCTCTTGGTATTGTTATCCGTAGGTGGCCTGGTGGAAATCGTTCCCCTGTTCTACCTCGACGACACCATGGAGCATAACAGGCACCCGGAAATCGTCTGGCAGGGCAATGTAGCCAAGGAGGATCGTAAAGACCTCAGCACCTGGAAGCCCGGTGACGGCATCCGTCCCTACACTGCTCTTGAGCAGGCGGGGCGCGACGTCTATATCCGCGAAGGCTGTTATCTGTGCCACTCGCAACAGATCCGCCCCTTCCGTGATGAGGCCGAGCGTTATGGTCACTACTCACTGGCTTCTGAATCCATGTACGACCACCCCTTCCAGTGGGGTTCCAAGCGTACTGGCCCCGATCTGGCAAGGGTTGGCGGCAAGTACTCCGATGAATGGCATGTTCAACACTTGCTGGCGCCACGTTCCGTGGTGCCCGAGTCCGTGATGCCCAACTATCCCTGGCTGATGGAAAACACCGTCGATGGCAAGCAGCTCAAGAAAAACCTTGAGGGATTGCGCATGATTGGTGTGCCCTATACCGATGCAGACATCGCCGCCGCCGCCGAGGTTGACGGCAAGTCCGAGATGGAAGCACTGGTCGCCTATCTGCAGGTATTGGGCACCATGGCCAATCTCAAGGAAGGCGTGGACTATCGTGAGTAATCTTCGGGAATACTTCCAGACCAACTGGGCAGCAATGACCCTGCATGACTGGATCGGCATGATCCTGACTGTAGGGACATTTCTGGCCATGGTCTGGCTCTACACCTATGTGTTCAACCCGAAGAACAAAGAACGTCTTGAATCACAACGGAACATTCCGTTTGACGAAAAGAATACAGACTCGGAGAAAGAAAAATGAGTGACAATAGCAATCCTCACGGTCAGACTACCGGTCACGTCTGGGACGAGACCCTGGCGGAACTGACCAACCCGCCACCAAAATGGTGGATGCTCGGACTACATGCCAGCTGGATTCTGGTGGTGTTGTACACCCTGTACTATCCTTCCTGGCCATTGGTAAGCAGCCATTTCAAGGGTTTGGCCGGCTGGACTTCCATTGGCGAGTTCAAGAAGGACATGAAGGAAGTAACGGATATCCGCGCCAAATACGAAGACAAGCTGCCTGGCATGAGCGCCGCAGCCATCCTCGCCGACGACGAGCTGAAAAACTATGTAATGCGCTCTTCAAAGGTACTGTTTGGCGACAACTGCGCTGCCTGTCATGGCAGCGGTGGCGCCGGAAACCCTGGCTACCCCGCCTTGGTTGACGATGACTGGCTGTTCGGCGGCTCCATCGAGCTGATTGAACAATCCATTGCCGCTGGCCGCAAGGGAATGATGCCGAAAATGGGAGGCGCCCAGCTTAGCGATGCTGAAATCGACAAACTGGCTACAGCCATCCACAACGGCACCATCACTGAAGAACCCTTGTATGCCGCAAAGGGCTGTATCGGTTGTCATGGCCCTGATGGCAAAGGGATGGCGGCACTGGGCTCTGCCAACCTGGTTGACAAGATCTGGCGTTTCAAGGCCAAGGATCAACTGGCCAGCATCAAGGCCACCATTGCTCATGGCGTCAATGACCCAACCGACCCCAATACCCGCAAGGCTGAAATGCCGGCCTGGAAAGGTCGTTTGACAGATACCCAGATCAAGAAGCTTGCCGTTTATGTGCATGCTCTTGGCGGTGGCCAGTAAGTAGTTAACCAGCGCAGGCGCCCGGTTTCCGGGCGCCTGTCTACATCCTTTCAGGAGGGATAATCATGTCGGACTGGACAGCCATAGCATCTTATCTGTCAGTAACCGTTGCAGTAATCGTATTCTTGTTTCTGGTGTGGAAAATAAGAAAACTCATGAACGAATCAAAATCTGACGATTGACGGCTATCACAACCAACCATATAAGCAGGGGAGCTGGAAAGCTCCCCTGTTTTTTGTTGCAATGCCTTGTTAATCCAGCAGATATTGTGAAATATCACTGACAACATAACAACACAATGGCAATATCTAAGGCCACCCTATTCAGATATAATTAGCAGGTTCACCATTTGCCCCGTATATAGCATGTGAATCAGGAGAACACGGTGACAGAATCATCCACTTCCAATGAAAGCAAGGCAAGGTATTCCGATGATATCTACGAGGAAGCCGCCAATTGGCACGTCAATACCGGGGAGGAAAAAATTTACCCGAAGAAGGCGGCTGGAAAATGGCGCCGCCTGAAGTGGATCACCCATGGCATCTGGTTGATTCTTTTTATCGGTCCCTATCTCCGATGGAATGGCCAGCAAGCCATTCTTTTTGACATCCCGAACCGCCAGTTCCATATCTTCGGCCTCACTATTCTCCCCCAGGATGTTTGGATGCTGGCATTGGTGCTGCTGTTTTTCGCCATGTTGCTGGCAGCCGTAACCACCATAGCCGGCCGCGTATACTGTGGCTTCTTCTGCTTCCAGACTGCCTGGACGGATTTGTTCATTTGGCTGGAAGATAAAATCGAAGGCCCTCCGGCCAAGCGCCGCAAGCTGGACGCCGCCCCCTGGACAGCAGAAAAATTGCGCAAGAAATCCCTCAAACTTCTGGTGTGGTTTGTTATTTCCGTACTGACCGGAATCAGCTTCGTCGCCTGGTTTACCGATGCCCGTCAGCTTTGGCATGACCTTCTTACCTTCAACGCCAGCGCAATCGAATATGGCGTAATCGCCTTGTTCATTGCCGGAACCATGTTGCTGGCAGGCAAGTTGCGTGAACAAACCTGCTTCTGGCTTTGTCCCTACGCCCGCATACAGGGCGTCATGTATGACAAGGAAACCATTCTACCCACCTACGACTTCCATCGTGGCGAACCCCGCGGGCGCTTGAAGAAAGGCCAACTCGTGGAAGGCAACGGCGATTGCATCGACTGCAAGCAGTGCATCGCGGTTTGCCCCACCGGCATCGACATCCGCATGGGCCAGCAGGAAGGCTGCATTACCTGTTCCCTGTGTCTGGATGCCTGTGATGCAGTAATGGAAAAGATTGGCCGTCCCACGGGCTTGATCCGCTATGCTTCCATGGATGAAATGGAAGGCAAAACACAACTGCCCTTGCTCAAACGTCCCAGGGTGCTGATTTACCTGACCATTCTGGTCTTGTCGATTGGCGGCATCATATACGGTCTTACCAGTCTGGGGCATATCGAAGTCAAGGTTCTGCATGGCCGCACACCATTGTTTGTACAACGCAGCGATGGCACAATACAGAACAAGTATGATGTAAAAATACTGAACAAAACTACCGATGATATTTCCATCAAGGTAACCGCCTCCGGCATTGAGGGAATGGTGCTCAAAGGCGCTGAAAAACCCTTGCTGGCGCGTAAAGGCAATACGGGTTCTTATATTATGTTTATCAATGCCCCTGCAGAAAACATCAAGGACGAACGTACGCCGATTACTTTCAAGATCGTCAACCTCGATGATCCCACCCAAACATCTTCTTACGAAAGCATGTTTTTTGCTCCAAAACCATGAACTCCACTATGAACGAAACACGCGCTGAAAATACTCCCCGCTTCTCGCAGCACAACAAGGAAGCATTCAGAAATCCGTGGGTGCTGGGATGGATTGGCGGCATCATTCTGGTATTGGCCGTCAACGCCGCCTTTATCGTCACCGCTATCGTAACCAATCCCGGCCTGGTGGAAAAAAACTATTATGAAAAAGGCCAGGATCAGGAGCAGAATTTTATCTCGCAACAACAGGCGCGCAACCGTCTCGACTGGCACATGAAACTGGATGCGACACACAAACCCGTCGTGGGAGAGCCCGTACGTTATTCTTTCAACATCGTGGATACCAAAGGCATTCCCATTGATGGCGATACGGCTGTTATTCAGGCCTATCGCCCCAGTGATGTAGACGCCGATTTTGAAACCAGGATGCAGGAAGTCGGCCCGGGCGTCTACAGCACGGAGCTGACCTTCCCCTTGAAGGGCATCTGGGATCTTAACGTCATATTGACCAAAGGCGAGGACAGCCTGAAGCTGACCCGTCGCATATCGGTGTTGTCCAACGACAGTCGATGAGCAGCGAAACCGGCAGCTGCTTTCATTGCAGCCTGCCCTTGACGCCCGATCAGGATTTTTCCGCCAAAGTTGGCGGCCAGAAACAGCATTTTTGCTGTTTCGGTTGCCAGTCCGTATGCGAAGCCATTTACGCTGCCGGCATGGAAGGCTTCTACAAGCGTACCCCCGAGGGTACGCTTCTCGAGCCACCACCAACGCCTCCTGAAGATGTCGATATCTTTGACCTGGAAGAAGTCCAGGCGGAGTTCGTGCAGGAACAAGGCCAGCAGCGGGAGGTTCACCTGCTGGTCGAAGGCATCCATTGCGCTGCCTGTGTATGGCTCATCGAGCACAGCCTGAAAAAACTTCCCGGTGTCCTTTCCGCACGGGTAAACCTGTCAGCAAAACGCTTGCTGCTACGTTGGGACAACAACCGGATCAAGCTTTCGGAAATCATCCGCCGCTTGGGAGCTATCGGCTACGCCGCCACGCCTTTCGACCCTGAAGCCGCCGAAGGCATTCTGAAAAGACAAACCCGCGACCTGCTTTTCCGCATCACCTTCGCCGGCTTCACCATGATGAATCTGCTGTGGGTGTCCATTGCCCTGTACAGCGGCGCCGACGAAGGCGAGTTCCGCACCCTGTTTCACTGGGTGGGCTTCGCACTGGCCACCCCCACCTTGTTCTATTCCGGCTGGCCTTTCCTCAAGGGCGCCTGGATCAGCCTGCGCACCGGACACCTGGGCATGGATCTGCCCATCGCCCTGGGGGCAACCGTCACCTGGGCCTACTCCACCTGGGTAACGGTCGCCGACTTGCCCGACCAGCATGTGTATTTTGACACAGTGGTGAATTTTATCTTCATCATCCTCGTAGGCCGGCATCTGGAGGGCGTCTCCAAGCGCCATGCGGTTGCCGCCACCCAACGCCTACTCGATCTGCAACCCAAGGTCGCCCTGGTATTGCACAATGGCGAGGAAAAGTCCGTGCCCATACGCCGGGTTCGGCCCGGCGATACCGTTATCGTCAAGCCGGGAGCAAAAATTCCCGTTGACGGCACTGTCTTGCAGGGAGAAAGCCAGGTCGATGAGGCCATGCTCAGTGGCGAATCCGAACCTGTTGCCAAACGTCCCGGAGACAAGGTGTCGGCAGGCACTGTCAACGCCCAGGGAGCCTTGACCATAAAGGTCACCGGCACCTTGAACAATACCGCGCTGGGAAAAATCATTCGCCTGGTGGAAGAGGCGCAGGCTTCCAAGGCTCCTATCCAGTGCCTGGCGGATCGTATCGTTCCCTGGTTCGTGCTTGCCACCTTGAGCCTCGCCACCCTTACCTTTTTCCTCTGGGTGCGCAGCGATTTTGAAGTGGCCCTGATGGCCGCCACTTCCGTGCTCATCATCACCTGCCCCTGCGCTTTCGGCCTGGCCACGCCCATGGCCATCGCCGTAGCTTCCGGCCAAGGCGCCCGGCATGGGATACTGATCAAGAACAGCACCGTGCTGGAAACCCTGTCCCATGTGCAGCATTTTGTTTTCGATAAAACCGGAACCCTCACCGAAGGAAAGATGCGGGTAGCGCGGATCATCACCAGTGGTGACATGGAAGAGACGCAGTTGCTATCACTCGTGGCAGCCGCCGAACGCCTCTCGGAACACAGCATTGCCCAGGCGATTATCGCCACAGCAAAAGAAAAAAACCTTTCTCCCGAACAAATTGAGGTCAAGCAGTTTGTCACCAGATCCGGCCTTGGAATTAGCGCCAAGGCGCAACAACATTCCCTGGTTATCGGCACCCTGCAATGGCTTCAACAACAAGGGGTCTGCCCCGAGGAAACACTATTGGAGCAAACCCCGGCCCTAGAGCAACAAGGCATCTCTGTGGTGCATGTGGCCGTGGATGGCGTTCACAAAGGGCTGATCGGCATGGCGGATCAACTTCGTCCCGACGCAAAACAGCTCATCGATGCCCTGCGCGCAAAAAACATCCAGCTGACCCTGTTGTCCGGAGACCGGCGCACCGTCGCCGAAGCCATTGCCCAGCAATTGGGCGGGATGCAGGTTATTGCAGAAGTCCTTCCTGAAGACAAGGATCAGGTGATCGCAAAGCTCCAGGAACAGGGAGCGCTGGTCGCCATGGTCGGCGATGGCATCAATGATGCGCCGGCATTGATCCGGGCCGACGTGGGCATCGCCATCGGATCCGGCACCGATGTATCCATGGAAAGCGCCGATATCGTCCTGATGGGAGAGGAGTTGCTGAAAATCCATCTGGCCGTGTCCCTCTCCCAGCGCACCCTGCGCACCATTCGCCAAAACATTATAATTTCCTTCACCTACAATATAATCATGGTGCCATTGGCCATGTCCGCCATGATAACGCCATTGATTGCAGCCATTTCCATGCCCATCAGCTCCCTGCTGGTCATTGGCAATGCTGCGCGGATACGTACGCTTTTCAAACAGCAGAGAAAATAATGGAAGTCATCTATACCCTGATACCCGGCATGATCTTTTTCGGCTTGCTGTTCGTGGGCGTACTGATATGGGCCATCAAACGTGGTCAGTATGAAGACATGGAAGGCGATGGCAACCGCATTCTCATGGATGAGGACGAGCCGGAAGACCAAGACGGCGATCCTTCCCACAGGAAAAAGCGGCCAGGACTCAACTATCCAGACGCCGACTGAGTTCGGCCCGAATACAGGCCAGTACGCCATAGTCCACGCTCCCACCGAGCGTTTCGAATACCGGCCCCAGACGTATCTCCGCCCCCTGCTCCAGCATCAGATCCTGAATAAATTCCATGCGCTCGGCATCCAGGGCCACCACATCCTGTAGCGCAACAAGCCCCTCCTCGATCCCCCTGGCCATATGGGTATAGACGGTCGAGGGCTTGAGCGCGCGGCGCCGGGCAATTTCCTCCGCATCCAGGCCCAGGCGGAGCAGCTCCAGGCTTTCGGCCACGGTTTCCGTAAGCGGAGTATCCACCCGCCCATAGGCGGCCAGCACCTGGAGAAAGGCATCTCCATAGGCATCCAGCTTGTGGGCGCCGACACCGGAAATACGTCCCATCTGCTCCATGGTTTGGGGGTGCTGCTCCATCATCGCCATGAGGGTGGCGTCATGAAAAATGACATAGGGGGGGACGCCCTGCTCCTGGGCCAGCTGCAGGCGTTTTTCCCGCAGCGCCTCCCACAACCGGGTATTCCCGCCCCGATAGCCGCCCTTACGCCCGGCGGCGCCTTTCTTTTTCTTTCCTACTGTAGTTTCCTCACGCAACAGCAAGGTCTGCTCGCCCCGCAGCAAAGGACGACAGGCGTCGGTCAGCCGCAACCCGCCATGGCCTTCCTGATCCAGAGCCAGATACCCTTGGGCGATCAGCTGCCGAAACAATCCCCGCCACTGCTTCTGGTTCAACTCTCCACCTATGCCAAAGGTGCTGATTTTGTCGTGCCCAAACTGCTGGATACGCGGGCTGTCTTTTCCCAGCAGCACATCGATCAAATAGTTCACGCCAAAACGCTGGCCGGTACGATGCGCGCAGGACAGGGCTTTTTGCGCGGCTTCTGTTCCATCCCGGGTCTTGGGCGGGTTCAGACAGATATCGCAATTCCCGCAAGGCGCATGCAGATGATCGCCAAAATAGGCCAGCAGCGCCTGGCGGCGACAACTGCTTAGCTCGCAATAGCCCAGCATACGCTCCAGCTTCTGGCTTTCTATGCGCTTGTGTGCTTCATCGGCATCAGACTGCTCCACAAACTGGCGCAGGGTAATGACATCCTGCAGGTTGTAGAAAAGCAGCGCCTCTGCCGGCGCTCCATCCCGCCCGGCGCGCCCGGTTTCCTGGTAGTAGGCTTCCAGGCTTTTGGGGAGATTCAAATGGACGACAAAGCGCACATCCGGCTTGTCTATGCCCATGCCAAAGGCAATGGTGGCGACGATGACCGTCCCCTCCTCCTGCAAAAACCTGTTCTGGTTGTCGGTGCGAACCTGTTGCGACATGCCGGCATGGTAAGGCAACGCCTTGACGCCCTGGCGCTGAAGCCAGGCGGCGGTATCGTCCACCTTGCGGCGGGAAAGGCAGTAAACAATACCCGCCTGCCCGGGGTAATCCAGTTCGATCAAGCGCAACAACTGCTGCCTGATATTGCTGTTGTCCGCCGCAACCCGGTAGCGGATATTCGGCCTGTCGAAACCGCTGATGAAATGCCTGGCCTGCTCCAGATTGAGGCGCTGAATGATTTCCTTGCGCGTGGGTTCATCCGCGGTGGCGGTGAGAGCGATCCTGGGCACCCGGGGAAAGGTTTGGTGCAGGGTGGATAACTGGATGTATTCCGGTCGAAAATCATGCCCCCACTGGGATACGCAATGCGCCTCGTCAATGGCAAACAGGGCAATCTGGATCTGCTGCAGCAACGCCTGGAAGCTGTCCGTCATCAGGCGTTCCGGGGCGACATACAGCAGTTGCAATTCCCCCTGTAGAAGCTGCTGTTTGATCTCCCGGGCTGCTTCTGGCGCCAGAGAAGAGTTCAGCGCAGCAGCCGCAACGCCCTGCTGTCGCAGCGCCAGCACCTGATCCTGCATCAAGGCAATCAGCGGCGAGACGACAATACCGACACCCGGACGAATCAGGGAAGGAATTTGGTAGCACAGGGATTTTCCGCCCCCGGTGGGCATCAGCACCAGGGCGTCCTCCCCGGCGATCAGGCAGTCGATGATTTCCTGCTGGGAAGCGCGGAAGCTGGTGTAGCCAAATACCTGTTCAAGAACCTTGCGCGCCTGGCCCCGGCCGGACATCAATTCGATCTTCCTCTCAAGACGGGGGTTGGCTGGTATCGGTAAGATTCATTTTTTCCAGTGGCTTGCGCAAGCGGTCAAAATCATTTGGCGCTACATATTGAAGAACCTCCCTCTCCTCCACAGACATCACCACATCCAGTCCCTTATCGGGGTACAGCCAGTGCTCGGTCTTTTTGTCTGCTTCCAGAATCTTTTCTGCGGGCTCGCCAAAGCGCTTGATCACCGTAGCCGCATCCAGGTTGGTTCTCGGCAAATAGGTAAGCGCCACCACCACGGTGTTCCTGGCTTTGGCCAGGTTGGCGCTGGACAGGCTTACCTTGCGTTTGCCCATGGCCAGGGTGGAAATCCGCTCTCCCTGGTCATACAGCTCCTGCAACTGCGCCTCGTCGAAGCCGAGCGTAGCCACCATCTTGGCCTTGAATCCATTGATGTTGACCGTATTGAAATAGGCCTCTACAACACGAACACCATCATCCGTGGCGAAAAGGCTGATCTGCGGTTGTTCCTGAAGCTGCTGTTCCACTTCACCCAGGGTGCTCTTGCCCAGGGTAATGCCAAACACGCTGCTGTATCCATCATCGCTTACTTCGATCTGCCAGGGGAGGCGCTTGTATTCCTCGGGTGGTTGGCCACCGGGAAGCCACAATGCCGCAATCAGCGCAAGAGCCGCGAACCCCAGCACCTTGAGAAAAACAGGCTTACCCATTGGCTTTCAGTTCTGCCGGAGGCGGATATTTCTTCACCAGCCATTCCGGAACATCACCAATGCGGGCCTTGTGCACAGCATCAGATTCCATCAGGATCAGCACCAGCACCGAAAACAGGGTGGGCAACATGACGATTCCACCAATGGCGTAATGCCCCGGGCGCAGATCATTGATGTTTCCCCCGGCAGAAACCAAAATGACCACGATACCCAATGCCATCAAGGCAATCATGCCGATGAAGAAGCGGCTGCGGCGGGCGCAGAGCTGCCAATGGCAAAAGACGAACCAGGGATCCTTCTTCTGCGACAACAGGGCGCGCCATACCAGATAGGTCAGGATACTGATGGATACCACGGGCACGATCAGCAACAACCAGGGCTCATCCTTGGCCATACCCAGCAGGCCCACAAACAACAGAATGTGATTGGTAATGAGGTTGATCAACAAAAACTCGTGGGGATGCCGCGCTTGCTTGCGAATATCTTCAGATAGGTTGTCAAAGATCATAATTATTTTCTGTATTCCCGCAAATAATGCCATTCAAAGAAACGCTTCGCCCAATGCAGGCCGGAGAAGGCTGGCGTAACCAGGCTGCGTTTTTCCGTACGATACACCATCATACCAGTATCATAGCTGTCGATGATGCAAACCAACTCTGCCCGAAAGGTCGCAGATGGCGGCTCCCCCTTCATTTCGGCCAGCAAATTGCTTGCCGCCGCTGCCGCCTGCAAATCCGCCATATGCGCCTGCTTGGGCAGCCAGCCAGGCCCGGGATAGCTTCCCGAGTCACCCGCGACATAAATCCTCTCCTGCCCTTCCACCTGACAGAAACGATTGGCCTTGAGCATGCCGCCCTCAGAGAGCGGCAAACCACTTTCAGCAAACCACTTGTTGCCCGTCATGCCGGGCATGAAAATAATCAGATCCGCAGCAAACTCGGCGCCTTCGGTAATCACCCGTCCTGCTTCAAATGCCTTGATCTTGTGGCCAAGATAAGTGGTGACATTGCGCTTCTCCATGGTGGAAAGAATGCCGCTTACCGCTTTTTCTCCCAAGCGTTGCCCCGGCTTTTCCGCGGGAGTGAAAAAAACCAGTTCGAACGCATCCCGCCGCCCCTGTTTGCGCAGCCAGCGGTCAATGCCAAAAAGAAACTCGAACATGGGACCGCCGCGCATGGCGGACGGCTCCTTGGGGTTGCCGCTGAAACCAAAAGCAATGGTGCCGCCATCTTTCATAGCCGCCAGGCGCTCACGAATCTTCTCTGCGGCGGGAATGCCTTCGCAGGGCGTGATGGCATGTTCGATGCCAGGCAGTTTCTTGATGAAGCGCCCGCCGCTGGCGATGATCAGGCCATCGTTTTCCACCTTGCCATTGTCCGTCACCACTACCCTGCCGTTTTGCTCCAGGCCAGTAACTCTGCCTGCATGAAAATCCACATTCAGGCGCCTGAAAAAATTTTCCAGGGAAATGCTCAGATCCGAACCTTTCCGCAGCCCTGTAGGAATCCAGATCAACCCGGGCAGGTAGACGAATTCGGGCTTGGGCGCAATGAGGTCGATATGCAGGCCAGCATCCAGCTTGCGCAGCTTCTGCACCGCCGTAAGCGCAGCGAAACCTGCTCCAATAACCGTTATTTTCGACATGGCAGTAATTCCATCATCCAGGGCACCTCAAACAATTCATGTATTCAATCACAGATCCCGGGCGAAAGCGGGAATTCCCGCATACTATCCGTTACACTATATCGGATGTACAGTCACGGCATTCCTGATAATTTACAGGGTGATAGGCGGTGACTGCGTACTGCAACCGTGTTTCAACCAGGGAGTTCCCATGCAGACATCAGATAGTACACAGGTCGGCACGATAACTGAAGTTTCCGGCGGGCAACTCGTCGCCACGCTCTTCACCGAAGCCGAGGGTTTCGAGCCGGTGGTCAAGATCGGCGCGGAAACCCTGTCTGTGGGACAACTGGGCTCCCAGCTCCTGATCAAGCACCGCCATATCAACATCCTCGGCCAGGTGCTGGGAATGTGGGAAGATCCTCCCCTGGAATACACTGCCAGCAGCCAGAAAGGCTCCATGACGGGAAGCATCGCCAGGCCTTCCAAAAAACGCTATGTGCGGCTTCTGCCCCTGGGAGAAATCGACCCGCAGGGCGTCTTTATCCGGGGCGTGAAGCAATTTCCGGTAACGGGCGCGGAAGTCCACCTGGTAACCGCCAAGCAACTGGAAGTGCTTTTTGACCGCTTTCGCAGTGAAAACCTCTCTCTGGGGAGACTCAGCAGCCGCAACGAAATCGAGGTATTCCTCGATCCCAATCCCCTGTTCACCCGCCATATGGCGATCCTGGGGCAATCCGGCGCGGGCAAGTCCTGGACAGTTACCAGCCTGTTGCAGAAAACCGTGAGAACCATGCCCAAGTCGCACATCGTCATGCTGGATCTGCACGGCGAGTATGGCTGGAAAGATGAACAGGGAAAAATGCACAGCGCCTTCCCCAAGGAGATGGTGCGCCACGTCGATGCCCGGGAACTGGAGATCCCCTACTGGCTGCTCACCTACGCCGAGCTGGTGGATTTTCTTATTGACAAGACCGACCCGACAGCGACCTTGCAAATCGCCTATTTGCGCGACGTGTTGTATGCGCTGCGAAAAAAGGCGAACGCCCATCTGGGACTGGAGCAACTGTCCGTCGATTCCCCGGTGTATTTTTCCCTCAAGGAACTCTACCTGCATTTCAAGCAGGCCAATGAGCAACAACTGGATTTCGGCAAGACCAAGGGCACTCTGTTTGGCGCTTTTGACAACTTCCTGGTGCGCTTCCAGTCCATGTACAACGACAAACGCTACGATTTTCTGCTGCGCCCCTCCCGGCGCACCAAATCCGAGCACCTGGAGGATCTGCTGCGCGATTTCATCGGTCTGGGTGAAGAAAAACGCCAGATCACGGTGATCGACCTCAGCCCCATTCCATCGGATGTGCGTCCCATGGTTTCTTCACAAATCGCCCGTCTGGCCTATGAGTTCAACTACTGGAATCCAAAAAGAAGGGAATTCCCCATCCTTCTCGTCTGCGAAGAAGCCCACCAGTACCTGCCCAAGGAAGGCGACCCGGCCCTGGCCGCCACCCGCAAGGCCATGGAGCGGATTGCCAAGGAGGGACGGAAATATGGCGTGGCGCTATGCGTCATCAGCCAACGGCCCACGGAGCTTTCCGAAACCGTACTGGCCCAGTGTTCCAACTATCTGTGCCTGCGCATCAGCAACCCGGATGACCAGGCCTATGTGCGCGGCCTGATGCCCGAGGGTGAAGCGGACATGGCGGAAACCCTGGCCTCTCTGAGCCGGGGCGAGGTGCTGGCAGTGGGCGACGCCACGCCCCTGCCCACCCGTTTTCAGGTGGATGTGCCCAACCCGCCCCCGGCAAGCGCCGACGTACCCCTGTCCAAGAGCTGGCGCACCGGGCCAGATGACCTGGATGTGGCGGACATCGTGCAGCACTGGTGGCAGCAAAAGCGCTAGCAGAAAAAAACGCGGCGGAATATCCGCCGCGCTTTATCGACTTCAGAAAAATTCCTGCGCCTCAGGGCATATCATCGATCTGCTGCCCTTCCTTCTGCACCGGCATCAGATCCGCCTTGCTTACGCCCAGCATCAATACGGCACTGCTGGCGACATAGATGGAAGAATAGGTTCCCACCAGAACGCCCAGAATCAATGCCAGGGAAAAATTGTGAATAATCTCCCCACCCAGCACAAACAGGGCCAGCAGAACGATCAGGGTAGTCAATGATGTAACGATGGTGCGCGCCAGGGTCTGGTTCAGGGAAATATTGATTACCTCTTCCGATTCCCCCTTGCGGATCTTGCGGAAGTTCTCACGAATCCGGTCGAACACCACAATGGTGTCGTTCAGGGAATAGCCGATGACCGCCAGCACCGCCGCCAGCACGGTCAGATCGAATTCCAGCTGGAACAGGGAAAAGAAACCCAGGGTAATGGTCACGTCATGCACCAGGGCTATTACCGACCCCACGGCAAACCGCCATTCGAAACGCACCGCAACATACATGAGGATGGCCATCAAGGCGACCAGTACCGCCAGGGCGCCGTCTTCGGTAAGCTCATCACCAACCTGCGGGCCAACGAACTCCACCCGGCGCAATTCCACCTCGCCATCCGCCTGCTTGCTGAGCACGCGGAATACCTTGTCGCTCAGTTCAGCACTCTTTACGCCTTCCCGGGGAGCAAGACGAATCAGAATGTCCTGGGGTGTGCCAAACTGCTGCACCTGGGCCTCGGCAAAGCCGTTTTCCGCCAGCACCTGGCGAATGGCCTCGGGATCGGCTTCCTGGGCATAACCGACTTCAATCAGGGTGCCGCCGGTAAAATCGATACCAAACACCAGCCCCCGGGTGGCGAGGGAAGCCAAGGATATGAGAATCAGGGAAATCGACAGGATCATGGCGAACTTGCGCTTGCCCATGAAATCGATATGCAAGGAGGAGGTGAGGGTTTGCATGAGCAGTTACCTGAATCAGATTGCGAGTTTCTTGACGCGCTTGCCGCCATACACCAGATTCGCCAGTGCGCGGGTTCCCACGATGGAGGTGAACATGGAGGTCATGATGCCGATGGCCAGGGTCACGGCAAAGCCTTTTACCGGGCCACTGCCGATGGAAAACAGCACAATGGCTGCAATCAAGGTGGTTATATTCGCATCCATAATGGTGCTGAACGCTTTTGCATAACCAGCGTGAATGCTGGCCTGGGGCGTACTGCCCACCCGC
>JAMOMB010000095.1 GCA_027068795.1 Sedimenticola sp.
TCCGTACCACTTTCATCCGTGGTCAGGCCGGCATCCGGCTCTTGCACAAGCACCACAACCGGGTCATTGTCCACATTGGTCACCTGTATCTGGGGAAGGGAAATCGCGCCATAGCTAGGATGATCTGCGGCAGCACGCAGGCTCAGGTTGATATTGAACTCCTGATTGCCATCGACCTCATCATCATCCAGACCGGTGGCGACAACCTGTTGCGGTTGGTTCCAGTTTGCCGGCGTGAATGTCAAGGTCTGCAAGTCCAGTTGGGCTTCTTCTGTATTGCTGACAACCAGAGAAAGCTGCACATCACCCTCCGGCAGGGTATCCAGCACAACGGTGAAACTGGCGCTGCCGCCATCTTCCGTTACCGTCAGTTCCGTTGCGGACACTGTCACGCCCGCTTCATCATCATCCAGGTTGCTGGCCTGCACATCTGCAGCATCCAACCCGTGATAATTGGCGTCGTCACTGATGGCAGGCAGCAGTTGCACTACATAGTCCTGATCCCCATCCGCCATTACATCATCCTGCCCGGTGACGATGACCGTTTGCGGCACAAACCAGTTCGCGCTGGTGAACAACAGGCTGGATACATTTACATCTCCCTCACCAGGATCACTGCTTTGCAGCGGAACAGTAACATTGGAGGTTGGTTGCGCAAGCAACACCACATCAAAACGGGCTTCTCCACCGGACTCGCCGGTGCGCAGGCTGGCTTCCGGCGTCGTAAGAATCCCCGCGGCATCATCATCTGACAGATTGATGGTGAATGCAGCGGAACTCACGCCCTGGTAAGCCGAACCTGCGCCCGACCCGGCCGGCACTTGCGCACTCAGCCCCACTGCACGCAACCCGTCGATAGCAGGATTGTCCTGCGCCGTGAAAGTAACGATACGGGGTTGGTTCCAGTTCTCCGGTGTAAACACCAGCCTCTCTGGGGAGACGCTTCCCTGCAAGCCATCGGTGAGGCTGAATTCCACGGCGACATCAATAAGAGGCATGGTATTCAACTGCACGGAAAACAGCGCCTTGCCACCGTTTTCGGAAATATCCAGAGAACCCTGCGCCGTCAGCAGGATTTCCGCCCCGTCTGCATCATAGTTCGTCGCGGTAACAACACCCTCGATTCCGTCATAGGGCGTTGCGCTTGCGGCTGGCCCGGCAATAACCCAGAACAGCGCATCACCATCCTGTTCCCCGTCATTGATACCGGTGACGGTCACTGTCTGAGGGCGATGCCAATCGTCCGGAGTGAAAGACAAGGTCGTGGGAAAGACGACTGCTTCGGTCGATACAGGCGAAGTAAAACGAATGGGAACCGTTACAGGCGAAGCAGGCTTCTTGCCCAGCGCAACAGTGAACGTATCACTGCCGCCCATTTCAGTGACCTCTAGACCGCTATTGGGTGAGAGCACCAGGGTCGGCACGTCATTATCCTGGTTGCGCGCCTGGATCTGCTCCGGTATCCCGGCGTACAGCGGGTCTTCGCTGGAAGTAACGAGGCTCACGGTATAGTTTTGATCTCCATCCACAATATCCTCGTCCACGCCGGCAAGGATCACTTGTTGCTCGCTGCCCCAGTTCTCCGTGGTAAACAGCAACTCCCCCTTGTCCACTTCGCCTTCGCTACCCATGCTGCTGGCGATGGCGACCTTGACCGTCGCTTCCGGCTTGGAGCGCAAACGCACGGAGAAGGATGCGTTTGTTCCATCTTCTCCGGTTTGCAACGGTTCAGTCGCGTCAATCAGCAACCCGCTTAGTTCATCATCGATATTGACCACGGACAAATCATCGATATCGGCATCCGTGAGCACTGCATAGGAAGTCGAACCTGCAGACGAGATTCCGGTTTGTATGGCGAATGTCTGATCGCCATCTTCAAGCGCATCATCGACGCCGGTCAATGTCACCGTCTGTGGCTGATCCCAGGTGGTTTCGTCAAACACCAATGAAGAAGGACTTAGTGTTCCTTCATTCGTATTGCTGCTTTGCAGGCTTACCGTCACCACGCCACCGACCTCCGGGGCGCTGTTGAGCACCACCCGGAAACTGGCATCGAAGGATCCTTCGTCAGCTTCCGTAGTCCGCAGATCCACGGTGGGCGTGATGGTTACGCCTGCCTGGTCATCATCGGCATTGCGGGCACTGATGTCCCTGCCCATGCCATCGTAAAAGGGATCGCTGCTGGCAGCGGCGATCTGGATTTGCCCTTCCTGGGTGCCATCCTGCACATCATCGTTCACGCCGCTAACAGTAACTGCTTGCAGGACATTCCAGTTCGTGGCGTCAAAATTCAGGGTAACGGGATTGACGGAGAACTCCGTAGCGTCAGTGGATGAAAAACTCAGCGTGACAGGATGTACCGGCTGGGAACTCAATCTGATATTCATGTTGTCACTCGCACCCGGCTGCTCCCCCGTAA
>JAMOMB010000096.1 GCA_027068795.1 Sedimenticola sp.
GGGCAGGCTCCAGCCCGGCGCCAGTACGTCGATGGCGGTTTCCGGCTGGCGCGCTTTCAGCGTCCGGAACAGGCTCTGGGCCATGACCATATCGCCCACCCAGGAGGGGCCAACCACGAGTATTGCGGGATGCAAGCTTGTCTCGATTCCGGTGCCGGGTCTGCTGTATTCAGTCGATAAGCAGGTAGTGGGTGCTGCAATAGGGGCACACTGCCTCGCCGCTGTTTGCGATGGGCAGATAGACCCGGGGATGCAGGTTCCAGACCTCCTCTTCCGGCAGGGGGCAGCTCAGGGGCAACTGCTCGCGGCTGACCTTGACGACGCTGGCCCGGGTTTGCTGTGCGGCTTCGGCGCTCATGATTTGTCTCCGTTTACATAGGTCAGCCAGCCATGATGCACTGGCGAACGACCGTGTACGACATCAAAATATTTCTTTTGCAAATGTTCGGTAATGGGGCCGCGGCCCCCGTTGCCGATGCTGCGGTTGTCCACTTCACGAATCGGCGTGACTTCCGCCGCCGAGCCGGTGAAGAAGGCCTCGTCGGCAATATAGACCTCATCGCGGGTAATACGTTTCTCCACCACCTGCAGATCCGATTCGTCCGCCAGCTGCATGATGGTGCGGCGGGTGATGCCATCCAGGGCCGAGGTCAGATCCGGCGTGTAGAGCACGCCGTCGCGAACGATGAAGATGTTTTCCCCCGAGCCTTCCATGACAAAGCCCTGGTTGTCGAGGAGCAGCGCTTCGTCATAGCCGTTGTCCAGGGCCTCCTGCAGCGCCAGCATGGAGTTGATGTAGTTGCCGTTGGCCTTGGCGCGGCACATGGTGATGTTCACATGATGGCGGGTGAAGGACGAAACCCGGATGCGGATGCCTTTTTCCATGGCTTCCTCGCCCAGATAGGCCCCCCAGGTCCAGGCCGCGACGATGGCGTGGACTTTCAGGTTGTCGGCGCGCAGGCCCATGCCTTCCGAGCCATAGAAGCACATGGGGCGCAGGTAGGCGGAATCCAGGCCGTTTTCGGCCACCGCCGCGATCTGCGCCCGGTTCAGGGTTTCCCTGTCCCAGGGAATGTTCATGCCCAGGATGTGCGCAGACTGAAACAGGCGCTCGGTATGATCCTGCAGACGGAAAATGGCCGGCCCCTTGTCCGTATGGTAGGCGCGCACGCCCTCGAACACGCCCATGCCGTAATGCATGGTGTGGGTGAGCACATGCACCTGGGCCTCGCGCCAGGGTATCACCTCACCGTCCATCCAGATCAGGCCGTCTCGGTCTGCCATTGTCTGCATTTTCAATCTCCCGTCGTCATTCGGACGCTTCTTCAAGGAATCTCTGCTCAAATCGTCATCCCGGCGCAGGCCGGAATCCGCTAATCTGTGATTGGCCGAATCATGCTGAAGCGCCCATGATTTGCCGCCAGGCCTGCTGCACCAGCCGCCGCTCCTGCCGCAATGTTTCCCCGTCCACCAGCCCGGCCTGTTCCTGCAGGGCCAAATGATGGTAGACATCGCGAAAACGCTGATAGGCGAGAATCAGGGACTCTCCCAGGGAGGCGGAGATCAGTCCCGCATCCACCAGCGCTTCCAGCAAGCGGATATTGTCGGTCCAGGCGGCCAGCGCCGACACTTCCCGCGCCCACCTCAGAACCGCATATTGAACCATAAACTCGATATCAGTGATACCGCCTTTCCCTTGCTTGATATCAAATTTTTCCGCGCTGCTCTTGTCCAGATTCCGGCGCATTTTTTCCCGCATCTCCCGCACTTCCCGACACAGTTTGTCCGCATCCCGCTGCTGGCGCAAAACCTGGAGGCGCACCTTGCCGATTTTCTCCGCCAGGGCCGCATCCCCAACCACGACGCGCGCCCGCACCAGGGCCTGGTGCTCCCAGGTCCAGGCCTGGTTCAACTGGTATTTTTCGAAACCGCTCAAGGAACTGACCAACTGGCCGGAGCTTCCATTCGGCCGCAGGCGCATGTCCACCTCGTAGAGAATGCCGGAAGGGGTGCGGGTGTTGAGGAGATGCACCATGCGCTGCCCCAGGCGCGCATAGAACACATCATTGGCTACGGATTTGGGGCCGTCGGTCATGGCGGTCTGGGGATAGTCCGCATGGAGAAACACCAGATCCAGGTCGGAACCATAGCCCAGCTCCCGCCCGCCGAGCTTGCCATAGCCGATGACGGCAAATCCCTTGTCCCGCACTTCCGCGGGACGCCCGTGGCGCTCCAGCAGGTAGTCCCAGGCAAGCTGCAATACATGCTCCAGCACCACTTCCGCGATTTCCGTCAGATAGTCGCTGACCACCATCAGGGGGATGGCGCCGGTGATGTCCGCCGCCGCAGTGCGCAGGCGATTGCCCGCCGCAAACTGGCGCAGACGCTCCATTTGCTGCTCCAGGTCATGG
>JAMOMB010000097.1 GCA_027068795.1 Sedimenticola sp.
GATGTGATGGTCATAGGCGCCTGCGCCGATAAAGCACAGGGGCTGGCCGTCTTCCCTTGCCTTGTCCTGCATCAGGCGGGTGATGTCCTGCTCCCACAGGCCGGAACCGAGGCCCTGCAGCTCACCGCAGCGCAGTTCTGCGGGTATTTCGTCGAACAACTGTTCCATGCTGTCCACGCCGATCACGTCCAGCATCTGGCGCAATTCTTCTTCTGTGTGCGGAATGAAAGGCATCAGTCCTCTTCGGCTTCCACCAGGTTGGCGTAGGCTGCCGCATCCAGGAGTTCGTCGAGCTGGACGGGATTGGAGAGCTTGAGCTTGAATATCCAGTTGTCATAGGGGGCTTCATTGATGACTTCCGGAGAGTCCGCCAGCGCTTCATTGGTTTCGATCACCTCGCCATCGAGGGGGCTGTATACGTCGGATGCGGCTTTCACGGATTCCACTACCGCGCATTCGTCGCCGGCCTTGAGCTGGGCGCCGATCTCGGGAAGCTCCACGAATACCAGGTCCCCCAGCAGTTCCTGGGCGTGATCGGAGATGCCGACGGTCACGGTGCCGTCGCCTTCGTCATGCACCCACTCGTGGGATTCGGCGTATTTCAGGTTTTCCGGGATATTGCTCATGATTGTTTCCTCAACTAAAGGCAGGATTTGCCGTTGCGTACAAAAGGTGGCTTGACCAGCATCAGCGGCAGCTTCCTGCCGCGCATGTCTACGCGGATCCGGTCACCTGCATCAGCATCGATGCGCGCCAGGCCGATTGCGCGTTCCAGGGTGGGGGAGAACCCGCCAGAGGTGATTTCACCCACTTCCCGTTCGTCATCGTACAGCTTTTGCCGGTTGCGTAAAACGCCTTTGCCTTCCAGCAGTACGCCGGTGAACCGGGGCAGCCTGCCGCCGGCTTTTTGCGTAACCAGGGCGCTGCGGCCAATGAAATCCCGGTTGAGATCGCCCAGGGCCACGGTCCAGGCGAGGCCGGATTCCAGGGGGGAGCAGTCTTCATCCATGTCTGCGCCATACAGATTCATGCCCGCTTCCAGGCGCAGGGTGTCTCTCGCCCCCAGGCCACAGGGGCGAACGCCCGCCAGGGCCAGGGCGTTCCACAGCGCCACCACCTCGTCTTCCGGCAGCAGGACTTCAAAACCGTCTTCGCCGGTATAGCCGGTGCGCCCGACAAACCAGTCGCCGTGGCTCGCGGCGTGGAAAGGCCCCAGGCTTTTTGCGGCCTTGCGCAGCGTCTCCGGCAGCAGGGGCAGGGTTTTGGTCCTGGCGTTCGGGCCTTGTATGGCAATCATCCCCAGATCCCGCCGGGGCTGTATCTGCACCTCCTTGTCCCGGGCATGGCGTTCCATCCAGGCAATATCCTTTTCCGTGGTGGCGGCGTTGACCACCATGCGAAACCAGTCATTGTGCATAAAATAGACGATAAGATCGTCGATAACGCCGCCATTTTCCTTTAACATGCAGGAATACAATGCTTCTCCCGGGGCTTTGAGTTTGCCTACATCATTGGCCAGGAGGTGGCGCAGGAAATCCTTTGCTTGCGGGCCGCGAATGTCCACGGCAGTCATGTGGCAGACATCGAACATGCCCGCATCGCGGCGCACGGCGTGGTGTTCCTCGATCTGTGAACCATAGTGGATCGGCATGTCCCAGCCGCCGAAAGGCGCCATGCGGGCGCCCATGTCGTGGTGCGTCTGATTGAGGATGGTCTTTTGTTCCACGGGATTCTCCTTGGGGGCGCTTCCAGCCATGAATCATCTGGGTTTGGATTCCCGCCCCTCTGTCCCGTTACCTGAGAGTTTGAACGCGATTGGGTTCGCGCCCTGCCCCGTCGGTGGGCGGTGAAACCGCCGCTCTCCAGAGTCGACCCGTTGCCTGGGCAACATGCCTCGCGGTCCCTTTGCCTGAGCGATTCCGGGCGGAATTGCGCCTTCGGCGCCAATCATGGATTGGTCTCTCCCGCGAAAGCTGGGGTTCGAGAAGCCAATGGTACAGATTCGTTTTGAGGTTGCCAAGTTTGCTTGCATGCGGTTGCTGAGGAACTTCGAATACTGATGCCTTTGATGCACAGGCACAGCTTGAGGCGCACGGCAGGTGAAGCATTCGAGGATGGCAGGTTGGCTTTGGTGGGCCGCAAGGGCAGGTCAAAACATGCTGTCTAGCCTTTTGCCGCCGGTGGTTTTGTTCTCGCCAGCGAAGGTGCTTCGCCGAGAATGCCCATGGCATTGCGGATCAGCAGGTTTTTCAGCAGCGGGGCGTGTTCCGCCAGACCCATGCCCAGGTCGCGGGCCAGGCGCAATGGGCCGATGTCATTGCTGAACAGCCGCTTGAAAAGATCCATGGCGCCTTGCATGGCAATGTTCTCGCCCTTGCGCGCCCGTTC
>JAMOMB010000098.1 GCA_027068795.1 Sedimenticola sp.
CTTTCTCTACATCGATTCCGGTCGCTACGGCAGCGCAATTCCATTGTTCGAGAAGGCGCGAAAGCTTGCGCCAAACCTGGAGAGCGCGCTATACGGATTGGCCCTGGCGCTCCAGGGCGCCGGGGACGGGCGCGCTGCAGCCCATTGGCGCGAATTTCTGGCGCAATTCCCCCAAAGCAAATGGGCGGCAAAAGCCCGCTCGCATATCACCCCCTGACAAGACGATGGAACACAAGCCTATCCGGCAACAATACCGGCCTGCTCTTCGCCCCCGAACAGGGCGGTCAGGCGAGGCAGAAGCCGGTTCAGCTCACCGGTCATGAGCCGGTAGTCCGCATCAAAACGCTCCGCGAAAGTTTCCGCACCAGCTTCCCCGGCTTCATCGAGCACCACATCCTGAAAGCGTAAACGCCGAAGCTGAAACTTTTCATCCAGCACGAAACTCACCCGCTCATCCCAGGTCAACGCCAACCGCATCACACGCTTTCCCGCCTCCAGGTGCGCACGAATTTCTTCAGAGAACAGATCTTCCCGGCGCACCCGAACGATGGCACCATCTTCCACCAGGTCACGCAACTCACATTCATCCCCGATTTGCACCTCCGCAGGCGTCTCCCCCTGTTTCAGCCATTCCGTCATGATCGCATCCGGCGCCTCCCTCACTTGCAGGGGCACCACGGGAAAGCTTCCCAGGCATTCCCGCAACAAATCGATCAACTCTTCCGCACGGCCGGGACTTGCGCTGTCCACCACCAGCCAGCCATTCTTGCTGTCAATATAGGCGTACTGGCAGCTGCTTTTGCTGAACGCCCGGGGAATCATCTCCAGTAATACGGTCTCCCGGAGCTCCCTGCGCTCTTTCGCGCGCACTTTTCGCTCTTCTCTTTCTTCGATCTCAGCGGCCCTGGCTTCCACCAGTTCACGCACGGCGGCGGCCGGCAGGATTTTTTCCTCCTTGCGCGCGCACAGCAGTATGCAGTTTCCCGAGCTATGCACCAACTGCCTGCCTTCTTTCCCCAGGGGTTCTGTCCAGCCGGTAAAAGCAGGCTCCATGTCCATCACAGGACGGAAAGGTTTTTTCTCCAGCCGCTCCTCCAGCGCTTCCGGATGCAAGTCAAACGGCTGGGTCAAACGATACAGGATAAGGTTTCTGAACCACATGGGACTGTTCCTGGCGAGCACAAAAAGGGCGCTGATTATAGCAAGCGCCGCATTCTCTGCCGGCCCGATTCCATAACTTCCGCACATCCGCACAGACAGGCGGCCAATAACCCTGCAAATGGAAGATCCACAACTGGCGCAAGGAAATTTACCTTACAAAATAACAGGTTATTTGACCTTCTGCCTGGCCGCTTCCTAGAAAAGACGGTTTATACTTCCCATAAGCTGGGCTACACTCTATGGATACCGATCCCGCAGTGAACCAGGGATCCTTGTCACGCCAACGGTAAATCTCATGAGAAAACATCCACGACTGGCAACATTCCTCACCGCCGCTCTCTTGAGTTTCATATGTACCGCCGGAATGGCCGCAACTCTCCAGAAAACGCCCAATTCCCAACATCCCGCAAAAGAAACAACAGCGCCTGTCGTGGTTGCCGAGACAAGAGCCGGAATCACTGCCGTCGATGGACAATTCGTGCTGGAACCCCTGAAGGAAAAAGAAGAAATCCGTTTCGATGCGCGCCCAAAATATGTTGGCATAGAAAACTGCAAGCTATGCCATTTGCCTCATTTCGAATCCTGGGCGGAAACCAAAATGTCCAAGGCCTTCGAGCTGTTGAAACCGGGAATAAGGGCGGAAGCCAAACGCAAGGCGGGACTGGATCCACAACAGGATTTTACCAAAGACCCGCAATGCCTTAGGTGCCATGTCACCGGCTATGGCAAACCCGGGGGATTTGTGAGCATGGAACAAACGCCCGACATGGCCAATGTCCAGTGTGAAATGTGCCATGGCCCCGGAAGCATCTATTCCGAAATGATGTTGAAAAAACAGGGGACATACACCCTGGAGGAATATCGAACCAAAGGCGGGTTAACCATGCCTTCGCCCAAGAACAATGTCTGCACGGATCAATGCCACAACCCGGAAAGCCCGTTCACAGGCTCCGGCTACCAGTTTGATTTTGAGGACAGAAAGGCAATGGGCACCCACAAGCATGATCTGAACTACATTTATCTGCCTTTCCACCTGTAACAATACTGCCAGGGCGCCTTATTATGTAGCCCGGTGCGCGACTCCACGGATAGCGGCGCCAGAAGCAAGGCTGGAGCCCACAAACTCTTGAACGCCCTGGGCACCACCTCGGCGATTGCTCGACAGCTACTCCCGGGTGTTCTACCGTCATCCGTCCAGGGGCGCATTGCGCCGGTGTGACGGAAACCCGATCATTCGAGACGCCCATCTGCCCGCCAAACGCTACCGGCCCCGCAATACCCGCGCGCCCCTGCGCATTTGTCAACCAATTGGCGCTTCTGCTGTGGATTTTACGGCGCTGTTGCGCAAAAAACTTGACTCATGACCAAATCTTGTCTATTTAGTTAACATTGCACCCAAATGGTGCGGGCCTGTCGGTGTATTGCGCCTCAGCCAGGCCTCCACAGTAAAACCAGCACAAGAACCGCAACAAGGAGGATTACCATGACCAACAACAAAGGACGCACCAGCAATGCACTTGCCGCAAGCCTGATCATGGCAGGGCTGACATTTGCAATTCCTGCAACTGCAGGCACCATCATCGGATCAAAACATGATTTTTCAACCAGCGCCTGGGCTGGCGGGGAAATCTGCATTGTGTGCCACACCCCGCACAATGCCACAACCATAACGGACGCCCCCTTGTGGAATCACGAGGTTACGGCAGCCACCTTCACAACATATACCAGCCCGACTTTTGATGGCGATGCCACCATAGGCCAGCCCGACGGCAGCTCGGTTCTTTGCCTGTCTTGTCATGACGGAACGGTAGCTGTTGATTCATTTGGTGGAAACCCCCCTCCAATTGGCGTACTTGTCGTTCCGCCCGCCAATCTTGGCACTGACCTGTCAAACGATCATCCGATCTCTTTCACCTATGATGCAGCCTTGGCTGCAGCCGACCCCGGACTGTTCGACCCCACAACCACGAGCGTTACTATTGGTACGGGCGCAAAAACAAAAACAGGCCCGATTAGCGACATCATGCTGCTGTCCGGAAAGCTGCAGTGCGCCAGCTGCCATGACGTACACAACGGCTTCACCGACGGCCCCAAACTACTTAGAATCTCCAATGCAGGCAGTGCACTCTGCATGGCCTGCCATGACAAATGATGAGTCTCGAGCCGGCTATGCTGCTGGCGGTGGGCTTGCAGATCGCACCATAATGGAAATACAGCTCTTGCCAAAGGCATTTTCCCGGAAACCAGGATGGCGAAAAACCTGCGCTCCCGCTCTGTTTACGCCCCTGCTACCGCCTGCCGCCCGAGCCTCCATGTCCGCTCATCCGCCCGGAAACCCCGTTCGTCAGTTTATCGGCATTCCGGGCGGTTTATTGGCACGCCCGCAGAACAAAACGCTTGACTTATGACGGATTTTTGTCTATTTTTCCATACAAGCATGTAAGCTCAACATTTAATTCATGCATCCATCTATTAATTTTATAGAGCAGTAGTATAAGAAGACTCTATATGCCAATGCGGGAAACCGTGACAGGAGGATTTACTATGGCTAACAAAACCAAAGGGCATGTTCAAAATATACTTGCTGGCGGCCTGATCGCCGCAGGCTTGGCTTTTGCAACCTCAGCAAATGCCGGTACGATCATCGGATCACAGCACGACTTCTCCGGCAGCGGCTGGTCCGGCGGTGAAATCTGCGTCGTGTGCCATACTCCCCACAACTCGGCAACCATTACTGATGCACCTTTGTGGAACCACGAAGTAACTGCGGCAACCTTCACTACCTACACCAGCCCGACCTTTGACGGCGCCGGCACCATCGGGCAGCCCGATGGCAGCTCCGTGTTGTGTCTGTCTTGCCATGACGGCACCGTGGCGGTAGATTCTTTCGGTGGAACCACCGGATCAACCATAATCCCCGGAAACGCCAACCTTGGCACTGACCTGTCAAACGACCACCCGATTTCATTCACCTATGATGCGGCGCTGGCTACGACAGATCCTGGTTTGTTCGACCCAACAACTACTACCGTCACCATTGGCGTAGCCCCCAAGGTCAAGACCGGCACCATCAACGACGTCATGCTGCTCTCCGGCAAGCTGCAATGCGCCAGCTGCCACGACGTGCACAACGGGTTTACCAATGGCCCAAGATTGCTGAGAATTTCCAATAACAGTAGCGCACTGTGCATGGCCTGCCATGACAAATAAGCAGCGTCTGCTGTAAGAGCAAATCTTCTGCCCCCAGTTGGATCTCCGACATCCAACTGGGGGCAGAAATCGTATGGGCCCAGCATAATAACCATAACCAGCCCTTTCAGCCTTTTCCTGGCTTGCATAAACCCTTTAATTTATTCTGGTTGTTAATTTATCCAACTTTGCTGTCTTGAGTGAGTTGTGTTGAAAGTTCGGGTTGGTCCGGTATAACAGATGGTTGATCCGTCCTACTGCTTGCTTGGCGCTCGATCCCAACAAAACAAGGGCAAATTCAACCCGGGGAAGCCCCAAGTACGACAAAAAGACCTTCCAACCACCCCTAAAATCCGCTATGTTCCGTTTATAACATGACACCATGGCTTGTGCGCCCTTCAGCCCAAAGGCGGGGCCGCATTGACTGAACACAACAGCAGGCTTTTTTACCCATATGAACAAAAGAATCCCTACCCCACATCCCGTTTTGGCCCTTTTTTTTGCCCTTATAATGCTGGCCGGTTGCACCACCACACCCGAACCACAACAAGAAGAACCAAAAGCCGGGCCGGTTTTCTACCCGCCACTGCCCAACCCTCCCCGCATCCAGTTTCTGACTACTTTTTCCGGCGCCGCTGACCTAAAGCCCGCCGAAAAAAGCGAACTCGCCACTTTCGTCCTGGGAAAAGAAACACAGAAAGACCAGGAACTGACCAAGCCCTATGGTGTCGCCCTGCATGATGGCAAACTTTATGTGGCGGATACACGCGGCAATGGCTACGCGATATTCGACTTGAAGGAAAACATTTTTCGCGCCGTCGGAGGACTGAAGAAGCCCATAAACATCACTTTTGACGCCAAGGGAAACAAGTACATCACAGATACTGTTCTTGACCAGGTCATTGTTTTTGATCCGGGAGACAACAGAATCAAGGCATTTGGTGAAACCGGAAAAATGAAACCCGGAGATGTGGCGATTCTGGGAAACAAGCTCTTTGTTACCGACCTGAAAAACCATCAAATTCAGGTGTTGGATAAAACATCCGGAGAGTTCTTGTATGCTATCGGCTCACCAGGTTCCGCTGAAGGGCAGCTTATTTATCCCACAAACATCGCCGTAGGACCGGATGGCAATTTGTATGTCAGCGATACAGGCAATTTCCGGATCGAAATCTTTTCTCCGGAAGGGCGTTTTATTCGCAAGCTGGGGGAAATTGGCACTGCATTGGGAAAATTCGCCAGACCCAAGGGAATCAGCGTGGATCGGGATGGCCGAATCTATGTAGTGGATGCAGCTTTCCAAAATGTGCAGATATTTGATTCCGAGGGAAAACTGCTGATGTTCTTCGCTGAACCGGGAAACGGGCCAGGACAACTGTATTTGCCAACAGACATTTACATCGATTACGACAATGTTGCCTATTTCCAGCCGTATGCCGAGCCGGGTTTCAAACTGGAATACGTTATTCTCGTTAGCAACCAGTTTGGTCCAAACAAGGTAAACGTATATGGCTTTGGCAAGATGCAAGGCATGGACTACCAGTAAATACATAGCGTGTTCAGACCAAGAAATAATGCGATTGTATTGCTGGGCGTGGGCGCTCTAGCCCTTCTGCCAACTGAAGCGAAGCTGGCGGAAATAGCGCCTTTCCGTATTACCGATATAGAAGCAGAGCTGGCGTTAAGCTATTTTTTCGACGAATACATTACAGACACGGATACCGAAAACACCTATCGCACAGGCAGCACTTTTCAGGAACAACTGGACATTCTGGTTCGCAGTTATATCTACCATCCGAACCTCGTTCAACTTGATTTTGGCGGCGGGCCGGTTTTCCTGCAAAACAGCTATGACTCTGATATTTTGAATCGTTCCACCAACGAGCAATTCTTCAATTTTCACGCAAAAGCAAATATTCTCAAGGAAAAGGATTATCCGCTGACTTTATACTATGACCGCAGCTTCAGCAGCAGCTCCCCTGCTGTTCAGGACAGGATGCTGCTGGAGAGAAATCGCTATGGTCTCGATTTTTCATTGAAACAGCCATTTCTCATGGCTCCGTTGTTCAACCTGAGCCTGAGCACCTTCCAGACAGACGGTGGCAATGTACAGCGCACCGTTGATGAATCCACCGACCAGGCATCCCTGACCCTTACTACTGATTTTGGCACCTATGGAGATGGCAGCATTGGCTACTACTGGACGAAAGAACATTCCAGCAGCGGCAGCCGCGGACTCCCCATCACGCCAACCACCCGGACTACAAACAACCTGAATATACAAACGAGGCATATGTTCGGAGACAGACGGCAGATACTGGTCAACAATCACATTTCGTACAAGAAGCAGGACAACCTGCCATCACTGGAAGAGTTCTGGTTCCGACCCAGCGCTAACTGGACCCATTCCGACAATCTGACCTCCTATTACCGTTACAGCTTTCGGGACTGGACGACGGAACAAACAGACTCGCAAACAAATCTGCTGGATTTGGGGGTAAGCCACTACCGCTTCGACAAGCGCCTGCAGATCAGTGCGGACACGAAAATACAGGACTATCAAACAGAGGGGTATCAACAGAATTTCTATAGCGGCAGCCTGTCCTTGTCCTATCTGCAGGAATTCAGCCTGTTCAATGTTCAATACAGTGCGGACTGGACGATAGACAAAACCGACCGCAAATCCGCCACCACGGAAACCCCGGTCTTCGCCGAACGCCATATTCTGAATAACACGACCCCGATTTCCCTTTCGCGCAAATATGTAGTGGCGGGAAGCGTCAAGGTTCTCAATCTTTCCTCCACCCAGGTGTATGTGGAAAACGCCGACTATCGGCTCATCATTTCCGGCGACACCACCCAGATACAGCGGATTCCAACCGGAAACATCAGTGATGGTGAAGAGATACAGGTTAACTACTCTTTCGAAACAGGCGGAACCGCGGCATTCACCAGCCTGTCACAACGTTACCGGGTTGACGTGTACCGAGGTCAATACATCAAGGTATATGGAAAATACCACAATCTGGAGCGGTCGCTGGATTCTGGCGACCCTACCCTGCCCCTGAACTCCATCAAGGAAACCGTCTTCGGATTGAATTTTGATATTCCTTTCTGGGATACATGGGCATTTGGCGGCAGCGGTGAGGTGCAAGACTATGAAGACGAGATTATTCCGTACAAAGGCACCAGGTACAGCGCCTATCTGCAGATGCCAACTCCCATGAACGGGCGTCTTCGCATCTATGGCGACAGGCAAATCATTGACAAGCAAAACACTCCCGAAGATATTGATCTGACCCGCTGGGGACTGCGTTACAGCTCCTCACCCTGGCGCAGAACCACCATGACGATCAACGTCGTTGATGAAGAAGATGTGGGAGGAACCAGGATTCGCAGCAATACCAGCGCTTCGCTCCGGTTTGATTGGGCCATCCGCCAATTGAATCTATCCGCCGACGCCCGTTATAACAGCGACTCCATTGATGCTTCCGAAAGAGAAAGAACCCGGTTTAACATCACCCTTTCCAGGCGGTTCTGATGCTCAGACTTCTCAAGAAAACATTTGGAATATCTCTTTTTCTGCTGGCCGGAATGTTCTTGGCGTCTTGCGCCAGTCCACCATATTCCAGCATTGGGGAAAGCAGTATCAGGGATATCGCCTGGCCCCCTCCTCCGGGAAAACCACGCATTCGCTTTATCAATGAAATCTCGACTGCTGCCGATCTTGGAATCCAACCCGGAATATGGAGCCGTCTGGCAGGCTGGCTTGCGGGAGGAAAGGAATACCGTCTGATCCGCCCTACCGCCGCCATAATGACGCCGGAAGAAATTCTGTATGTTGCCGACCCGGGCGCAAAAGCAGTGCATCGTTTCGATATCCGCCACAAGAAACATGAAATCATACGCCTGCAAGATGGCGCGGCTTTTCGCTCTCCAATTGCACTGGCCATCGGTCCGGAAAACCAGGTCTATGTCTCGGACTCTGCCTTGAACCAAGTTTTCCTCATCCGCAGCGATAAGCCCTATGCGGTTCCTTTTCAAACCAGCATCGCCCTTGATCAACCCACCGGGCTGGCGGTGGATGAAAAACACCTGTATGTTGTCAACACCCTCCGTCATGAAATCCTTGCATTCGATCTAGAAGGAGAGTTGCTCTTCCGCTTTGGCAACAGGGGTACGGGAGCAGGAGAATTCAACTTTCCGACCATGATCTGGAGCGAACCATCCACTCGCCATCTCTGGGTCACGGATTCACTCAATTTCCGTATTCAGCAGTTTGACAAGAACGGCCGCTTCATTTCCAGCTTCGGTCGCCCGGGCAACGCCACTGGTGATCTGCCAAGACCGAAAGGCATTGCCACAGACCGCCATGGGAATCTCTATGTACTGGATTCCCTGCACAATTCCATGCAGATTTTCAATTCCGCAGGAGAGTTGCTACTCTACATAGGTGAACAAGGACAAGGGCCGGGGCAATTTTGGCTGCCAACCGGCATTTTTATCGACGACAAAAACCGCATCTTCGTTGCAGATTCGTTTAACAGTCGTGTACAGATTTTTCGCTATGTTGGGGAGGAAAGGTGAATAAGACCATCATCTCAATCCTGTTCTTTACGTTAGCTGTACTCTATATGGAATTGCTCTTGGGAGGCATCGAGACGACCAAGCACAACCTGTCTGTTTCCGGCGCCGGGCCGATCAAAGCCACCAGCGAATCGCAAATCTGCATATTTTGCCACACCCCTCACAATGCCTCACCCCAGGTTCCGCTATGGAACAAAAGAGATTCGGGCGCAAATTACACGCCGTATTCCAGCAGCACCGCCGACGCTTTGCCCGGGCAGCCTACCGGCGCCTCATTGCTTTGCCTGAGCTGCCATGACGGCACCATTGCCCTTGGGGATCTGATCAGCAGGGATACCCCGGTTGCCATGGCTGGCGGAATCACCACAATGCCCGAAGCCCGGAGTAAACTGGGAACCGATCTGTCTGACGACCACCCGGTCTCATTTGCGTATACCGAAGCACTGGCCACTGCCGATGGCAGATTGATTTCCCCTTCCACCCTTACCGGAGCAGTCAAGCTGGACGCCTCCGGTCAAATGCAGTGCACGAGTTGCCATGACCCCCACGATAACAGCAACGGAAAATTCCTGGTCAAGTCAGACGGGTACGGGGCGCTATGTGAAACCTGCCATGCGGCCTACCACGACATCACCTCACACCAGATCACGGGGAAAAGCTGGGATGGTATAGGGCCGGATCCCTGGCCGTATACGGAATGGACCACAGTAAATGCCAATGCTTGCTATAGCTGCCATACTCCCCACAAAGCGGGAGGAGAAAGATTGCTCAAGCATGCCGAGGAAGAGCAGGTCTGTCTGGATTGTCACAACGGACATGTGGCGCGAAGCAATATCGACCTGGCCTTGAACAAGATATCCGCGCACCCCCTGAATCTCACCACTGGCGCCCATGACCCTACGGAAAACACATTGGTCAGCGACCGCCACGTCGAATGCCAGGACTGCCATAACTCACATGCCGTGTGGCCGATTGCTGCCGGAATGGGAACATTGCGAAACGTAAGGGGGATTACCATTGGTGGCGCAGAGATAGACCCCATTACTGCCGAGTACCAGCTATGCTTCCGTTGCCACGGCGACACCCAACCCTCCTCCGAGGTAAGAACCAACCGGCTGGTGCCTGAACCCAATGTACGCCTGGACTTTTCCACCTCCAACCCCTCCTATCACCCAATTGCCGGGCCGGGGCGTAACCCGAATGTTCCCAGCCTGATTTCCCCCTGGACCACGGGCAGCACCATGAAATGCACCGATTGCCACAACAATGACGAACCCTTTCCCGGTCCTGATTCGACATCCAGAGGGCCGCATGGCTCCAACTATCAGCCCATACTGGAACGCCAATACATAACCATGGCTCCCAACCCGGAATCAGCCTCCGCCTATGCGCTGTGCTACAAATGCCACGACCGCAACAGCATCCTGGGCGATCAAAGCTTCTCCAAGCACAGGCGCCATATCGACGGCATGGGCGGCAGGCGCATGAACACGCCCTGCAATGTCTGCCATGACCCCCATGGGGTGCGCGCCTCCGGCCAACACAGTGGCACCAAACTGATCAATTTTGACCTGGATGTCGTGCAACCCAACAGTGACGGCCTGCTCTACTACGAATCAACAGGAACCTTTCAGGGCAGCTGCTATTTGAGCTGCCATGGCATGAACCACAACCCCTGCACCTATGGCGGTGGCGGCGGCATGGGCTGCAGAAGAAGATAGGCGGCCCATCATGACTGGCCATCCCTGTCCGCATACCGCCATCTGTTGTGGAACACGCAAGTGAGCCGGCCTTGCACAAACGACGCCTTGCACGGCATCGCCACTGCAATACTGCTCTCCCTGCTGTGGGCGAGCTTCGCCCGGGCGGATGACCTGGCGGCTGCGCCGCCAGTACAACTGGCCGC
>JAMOMB010000099.1 GCA_027068795.1 Sedimenticola sp.
GAATGCCGCGCCGATGATGCGCGGGTGAACGCCCTTATTGCGCCGTTGCATCACCCCCATACGGCGGCCCGGGTGCGGGCGGAGCGCGCCATGAACAATCGCCTGGAAGGCGGCTGCCAGGTGCCTATCGCCGGCCACGCCCTGCTGGAAGGCGACCAACTCTGGCTGCGCGGACTGGTGGGCAGTGTTGACGGCAAGACCATCATCCGGGACGAGATTCGCGGCCCGGTGGCGGACGCCGAGGTTCTGGGCGTGACCCTGGCGGAACGCCTGCTGGATGCTGGCGCCGCGCAAATCCTCAAGGAACTGTATCAGCAGGCATGAGCTGCCATCTGCACGGATTGAGCGTGCTCGTCACCCGTCCCGCGGATCAGGCCGGGCCGCTTTGTGACATGATTGAAGCGGCTCACGGGCGTCCCCTGCGTTTTCCCGCCATGGAAATTGTCCCTGTGGATGAGGCGCAGGCCGCCCGTGAAGTGCTGCACCAGGCCGGGCGCAGCGACCTGCTGATTTTCATCAGCGTCAACGCCGTCGTGCATGCCTTTCCCCTGTTGCCTGATGAACTGCCCCTCGATTTGCAAATCGCCGCCATTGGCGAGGCCACGGCGGCCAGCCTGGAAGAACACGGCCTGCCCGCCACCCTGGTTCCCGGGCAGCGCTTCGACAGCGAAGGCCTGCTGGCCCAGGATGCCCTGGCGGATATGCGCGGCCGGCGGGTGCTGATCATACGCGGCCGTGGCGGTCGTGAGCTGCTGAAACAGGAGTTGGAAAAGCGCGGGGCGAAAGTAGGCTATGCGGAAGTGTATGAGCGGCGCCTGCCCCGGCGCAATGCAGACAACCTGGTGCGTGGCTGGGAGCAGATGGTGGATGTGGTGACCGTGACCAGTTCCGCAATACTGGACAATCTGTTGCAATTGCTCGGTCCGGAAGGGAAGGAAAAGCTTTGCCGAACCCCTCTGGTAGTGCTGAGTGAGCGTACAGCGGCCCATGCAAGGGCGCTGGGCTGCCGCCAGGTGCTGGTGGCGGAGCAGGCGGGTGATCGTGGTATTCTCCAGACACTGTGTCAATTTGTGGAAAGCTAGATGAACAAGATACTGTGCTATATCTCCCGGGAAGAATCGACCAACAAACTGGTGGTGGCCGGCATCATCCTGGGGATTCTGTTTGGCATGCTCCTGCCGGAATGGGCATTGGCGCAAAAGGCGCTGGGAAAGGCCTTCGTCGCCTTTCTGAAAATGCTGGTGGTGCCTTTGGTGTTTGCTTCCATCTATGTGGCGATTTCCGGGCTGGGCGGGCTGGAGCAGCTGCGCCGCATTGGCCTGAAGACCATCGGGCTATATGTGCTGACCACGGCATTGGCGGTATTGCTGGCGGTGGTCGCCATGAACGTGTTTCCCATCGGGGATGCGGTTTCTTCGGAAGGCCTGAGCTATGAGCGGGCCAAGGATGTGGCGCCGTTTTCCCTCAGCGCCATGTTGTTGAGCTTTATCCCCACCAATATTTTCAATTCCCTTGCCACCGGCTCCATGATGCAGGTAATCGTGTTTGCAGTGCTGTTTGGCGTGGCCAGCCTGTACCTGGAAGAAAAACACCACAGCGTAATGCTGGATGTGTTCACCGGCATCAGCGAGGCCATGCTCAAGCTGGCGCGCTGGGTGATTTTGTTCACACCCCTGGGGGTGTTCAGCCTGATCAGCTATGTGGTGGCGGATCAGGGCATCGAGACCCTCATTGGTCTGTGGAAATATATATTGGTGGTGCTGGGTGTGCTGATTCTCCACGGCCTGGTGACCCTGCCTGCGGTCATGAGCCTGTTTGCGCGCATCAACCCCTGGAAATACCTGAACAAAATCAAGGAAGTGCCTCTGATGGCCTTTTCCACCGCCTCCAGCGCCGCAACCCTGCCCGTGAGCATGCGCGTGGCGGTGGAAAAAGGCGGCGTGAAAAAAGAGACGGCCAGCTTCGTGTTGCCCCTGGGGGCGACGGTCTCCATGGATGGCACCGCTGCCTATCTCACCATTGCAGTATTGTATATCGCCAACCTGGCCGGGGTGGACATGACCCTGGGAGACCAGCTGCTGTTGGGATTCACCGTGGTGGCCCTGAGTGTAGGCGTAGCTGCATTGCCCAGCGCCTCCCTGGTGATGATGGTGGTGATTCTCAACCAGGCCGGCCTGCCCATCGAATACATGGCGCTGATCGTGGTGGTGGACCGCATTCTCGACATGGCGCGCACCGCCCTGAACGTCACTTCC
>JAMOMB010000100.1 GCA_027068795.1 Sedimenticola sp.
CCCTCCGGCTATCAAAGTCGCCGAATGGGCCGTAAAGTTGCTGAACTGGATGTAAAGCTGGATCATGAGTGTCTGCTGGAAAAGAGTGCGTTGAAAAGCGCCGCTTTTCCTTGTGTGAGCTGGGAATCTTGAATGCCATGAAAAAACTGTTATTGGTTGTTCTGGTGCTGCTATTGGCTAGCGCAAAGGCCGTGGTGGGCGGCACGCCAAATATTTCCACGAATGCCTTACCCGCCTTTCCGGGTGCAATGGGGATGGGGGCGGATACTGTCGGCGGACGTGGTGGCACGGTCTATATTGTCGATACGCTTTCGGATGATCCTGCTGACGGCCTGACTTTCCGTGAGGCCGTGGAGGCGAATGGACCAAGAATCGTTGTTTTTTCCGTGTCCGGAAATATCGTTCTTCAAGACAGGCTATGGATAACAAATCCGTACCTGACTATTGCCGGGGAAACCTCTCCAGGTGGCATCGCCATCGTCGGTGAACGAGTAACCCTGATGAATGTTCATGATGTAATCATTCGCTATATGAGATTCAGGTCTGGTTATTCCAATGCAGGCAATCCGGATGCTGACATGGATACCTTTCAAATTTGGGGAAGTCCTGATCAATATAATAGTCCGGATCAACAATATCACAGCTACAATATCATTGTTGATCACTGTAGCTTTGCATTTGGTATTGATGAGAATATTGAGACAGCATATACGGTATATGATATTACTTTTTCACATAATTTAAATTCTTTTGCATTAAAGAACCCGCCCGTCGTAAATCCGCCTGGAGCGGAGAATAATCATAATTTGGGCGGGTTGCATTGGGGAAAATATACCAATATCGTCCCCAGGATCACCCTTTATGCAAATTATTACGGATCGCTGACTTCCCGCATGCCCCAAGCCAACTACAATGGTTTTATCGATTTGCAAAACAATGTTGCTTATAATTTTTTTGGCGGCAGCACCCCCGGGTTTTATGTGGTCGACTCCAGCAACTATGATATGAAGGGTAATTTTATTAATAACTATACGCTTGGAGGCCCACAATCAAATGATACTTATGGTGTTATTAGCGCCAGCCTGCAAAACCCCGACTCCTCGATATATTATACGGGAAATACAGGGTGTAATATTTCAGGTGGAACTTCGGAGTGGTGTGTGGGCAGGGAGTGGCAGCAGTATCTTTTGGATCTATCAAAGAAGGCACCGGCGCCTTTTGCAACCACGGGCATTCCCGTGGTTTCTTCTCCCTTGTCGTCAAAGGAGCTGGCACTCGAGGTGGTTCGGAATGCGGGGGCTACCATTCCCGTGCGGGATTCACTGGATGCAATGGCCGTCAATCATTTTATCAATGAAACGGATGGAACCTGGAACGGGGGTGTAATCTATCCTGATGATTTTCCGGTATTTGAAGATATTCCGCCGCCAATCGATAGTGATCGTGACGGAATGGCGGATGATTGGGAGATTCGCATATTTGGCAGCATCGCGCCGGCAAGCAATGGTGATGAGGATGGGGACGGCTATACCAATATCGAAGAATACCTGCACTGTATTGTCGCGGGCTGTGCGTCAAATACCAATGCTATATTTTCCGATGGATTTGAATCATAAACAGTATTACGGCAGCCGTAGAGCAGGTTTATTTGTACCGGAATGACAATTCATAGAAAGCGCCTGTATATGGGGTGCAATGTGCAAAATCTTGATTTGAACACTGTGACAAAGGGCTGTAGCCCCATCCATGAGCCGGGTGGGGTTTTTCATGTGCCGAAATGGGGTTTGCCGCTGGTGATTTGCATCATGATCAGTGGTTGTGCAACAGCGCCACCGGCAAATATTGACAATATATGCGCGATTTTTGAAGAAAAAGACGGGTGGTACAAGAGCGCCAGGGCTGCGGAAAAAAACTGGGGTACACCCATTCATGTGCAAATGGCCATCATTCGCCAGGAATCCGCGTTTCGGGATGACGCCCAGCCTCCCAGGGGCAAGCTTTTTGGGATGATTCCATGGAAACGCCCATCCTCCGCATATGGCTATCCACAGGCCAAGGATGAAACCTGGGATTGGTATATTCGGAAAACCGGCAACCGTGGGGCGGATCGCGATGACTTTGATGATGCCGTGGATTTTGTGGGCTGGTATACGAATATCAGTCACGGCAGGTTGGGTATTTCCAAGTGGGATGCCAAACATCAGTATCTTGCCTACCATGAGGGTCATGGGGGGTATCGGAAGCGCAGCTACAAGAAAAAGCCCTGGCTGATTAAGGTGGCGGACAAGGTGGATCGCCAGTCCAAGGTATATGCCAGGCAGCTGAAGGGTTGTGAAAGTCACTTGAAGAACAAGGGATGGTCCTTGTGGCCGTTTTGAGCCAGCAGATAGGCGGCTATTGCTGGTTCATCCTTGCTTCTGCATAGAGTGCGGAGCCATACAGTGCGGTATTTTCGTTGAGAACCACAGTTACCGGCATGTCCCGCATGAGTGCTTCCATGCTGCCTTTGGCGAAGAAGGCTTCGAGGAAAGTCTTGTCTTGCAGTTGTTCAAGTATTTTTGGCGCGATGCCGCCGCCGATATATACGCCGCCGGTGGCCATGATTTTCAGGGCATGGTTTCCTGCTTCACGTCCGTAGAGGCGCACAAACAGCGCTAGTGCCTCGGTGCATACGGGGCATTTTTTTTCCTGGGCGGCTCGGGATATGGCGACGGCGGCATCGCCGCCAAGCATTGCTTCCAGCAGCCACCGGGGTATTTTTTCCCGGCGATAGACGCACAGAAAATCATGGATATTGATCAAACCCATGCCGGAAACAACCAGCTCCCAGCTGACATGATCATAACGCTGCCGCAGATATTGCAGTAGGGCGATTTCGATTTCACTGGCCGGGGAGAAATCGCTATGCCCTCCTTCCGAGGCGAAAGGCTGGTGCTGCTTGCCGTTCCAGAACAACCCTGCCTCGCCAAGGCCGGTGCCCGCAGAAATGATGGAGCGGTTGCCGCGTGCATTTTTTCTCCCCGGATTCAGGGTATACAGATCCCGGCTGTCAAGGGCGTTGAGTCCCCAGGCATTTGCCTCCAGGTCATTCAACAGCCATACCTGGGGAATGCCGATTTCCCTGGCCAGTTGCCCCCTTTTTATTTTCCAGGGTAAATTGGTAACTCTTCCCACGCCGTCACGAACCGGGCCGGCAATACCGAAGGCTGCGCCCTGAAAATCCGGTTTGTGCGTATCCAGAAATAGGCGCAGGATGTCCTGCAAGGAGGTATGTCGCCGGCTGGAATAGATTTGCGCAACCAGTGGTTCCAGCACTCTCCCTCTGGTAGCAAAGACTGCCAGCCTGGTGTTGGTGCCGCCAATGTCTCCCGCAAGAATTTTCAATGCCTTGTTCCCTGGGATGAAGAAGAATATGTCTTGTTCAAAGTGTATAGGGAGTTGCCGGGGTTTGCATTGCTGCAAGTCAGCATCTTGCCCATTCAGGGGAGCCGCAATGCGATTGCCCGTGGCGCCGTACCCGCTTGAAAACAGGCGCCGTTTCAGCCTGGGCATGCATTGTGTCCGCTTGCAGGCCCTGGCGGGCCGCCGGGTATGTTAGAATCCCGCTGCGTTGCAAAGCCTGCCCAGGTGGCGAAATTGGTAGACGCAAGGGACTTAAAATCCCTCGGTGGCGACACCGTGCCGGTTCGATTCCGGCCCTGGGCACCAGATGGAATCAGAGGCAGGCTGCAAGCCGCAGCCTGCCTTTTTTCCCGTTTGGCGATAATGACCCACGTCTGGTGCAGTTGCTGATATAGTCGGGATAACAGGTCGCTAGCCAGATGAAGACATTGGATCACCAGGCGGAGGTACGTTTTCTTCAAGACAGAGAAGGGGGGCTGCTGGTTGTCAGCTCCGGTTCTTGGAGAGTGGCTGCGCTAAATCAGGTTGCGCCGATTCTGGAGCGCCGGTGCCGCGGTTTGCGCAACCGGCCCCTGCGTTGGGACCTGTCCCGGGTTTCATCCATAGATTCGGCGGGCATCATTCTTCTCAAACATTATCTGGATCAGTTGCAGGCGCAAGGCTGCAAGGTTGAAATCGTGGGCGCCTCGCCAGCGCAGCAGAGGCTGTACCAGATGGTTGCTTCCTATGCCATGGCGTCTCCGGAAACACGGGAAGAACACCGGTCACGTTTTTTGCGGCCGTTTACCCGCCTGGGTGAATCGGCAGTAGCGTTCCTGCGCGACATCAATGCCTTTCTCTCCTTCGTCGGGGAGAATTTCGTGGTGCTTATGCTGTTGTTGCTACAGCCCTGGAAATTCCGCTACCGGGCGACCATTCGGAATATTCAGGATGCTGGGGTCGGGGCGCTGCCCATAGTCACCCTGACCAGCTTTCTTATCGGCGTGGTGATTGCCTACCAGGGAGCGGTGCAGCTGCAGAAATTTGGCGCCAATATTTTTGTCGTGGACATGATCGCCATTTCCGTGACCCGGGAGCTGGCGCCGCTGATCACGGCTATTGTGGTTGCCGGGCGCACCGGCTCTTCCTATACCGCCCAGATCGGGGTAATGAAAATCACCCAGGAAATCGACGCCATGCGTATCATGGGATTCGAGCCCCATCGCTTCCTGGTGCTGCCGAGGGTGGTCGCGGTAATGATCGCCTTGCCCCTGATGATCTTTTTTGCGGACATCATCGGGATTCTTGGCGGCATGCTGGTTGCCAATGTGCACCTGAACATTTCTTTTACCGAGTTCATCCATCGCCTGCAAAATGTACTCGAAGTGAAGCATGTCTGGATTGGCATTGCGAAGGGCCCGTTTTTTGCCTGGCTGATCGCCATGACCGGGTGTTTTCGTGGTTTCCAGGTTTCCCGAAATACGGAGAGTATCGGCCGTTACACCACCATCAGCGTGGTCAACGCCATATTTCTGGTGATCGCCTGTGATGCGCTTTTCTCGGTATTGCTGACGGAGCTGGGAATATGAATCCGGTCATTCGGATCTCCAATGTCGTCACCAGATTCGGGAGCAATCTTGTGCATGACGGAATTACTCTGAGTGTAAAAAAGGGAGAGATCTACGGTTTGCTTGGAGGAAGCGGCTCGGGAAAGTCCACCTTGCTGCGGGAAATGATCATGCTGCAGCGCCCCCAGGCGGGTGAAATTTCCGTGCTGGGCCATGATCTGATGTCCCTGGGACGAAAAGAGGCGGCCTGGCTGCAACGTCAGTGGGGAGTGCTGTTTCAGGCCGGGGCCTTGTATTCCTCTCTTACCGTGGCGGAGAACATCGGTATCAAGCTCAAGGAATATGCCCATCTGCCGAAAAACATCCTCGGGGAAATCGTGCGCATGAAGATTCGCATGGTCGGGCTTCCGGACCATGCCGCGGAATTGTATCCGGCGGAACTCAGTGGCGGCATGATCAAGCGCGCATCGCTGGCCAGGGCGCTGGCCATGGATCCCGGGCTGTTGTTTCTGGACGAGCCCACTTCCGGTCTTGATCCCATAGGGGCGGAGGCATTTGATAAACTGATACTGGAACTGCGGGAAATGCTGGACTTGACCGTGGTGATGGTCACCCATGATCTGGATTCCATCTGGACCATTGTTGATCGTCTGGCGGTGCTGGGTGATGGGAAAGTGATTGCCGAGGGCAGCCTGGAGGAAGTCATGAGACAGCCGCATCCCATCATCAAGCAGTTTTTCCACGGGGAACGCGGGCGGATTCGGAGTCAGCATGGAAAGTAAGGTCAACTATACGGTTGTCGGGCTCTTCGTGGTATTGCTTACTGCGGGATTGCTGGGTTTTGTCTACTGGCTGGCAAAGCATGGCGGCGAGGAAAACTATGCGCTGTACCGGGTGTATATGAGCGAGTCTGTCGCCGGCCTGACCACGGATGCTTCCGTCAAATACCGGGGGGTGGAAGTGGGAACCGTGACGCGCATGGAGCTGAATCCGGAAAACGCGGAGCAGGTGATGCTGACCTTGCGCATCAAACAGGGAACGCCGGTAAAAACCGACACGCGGGCGAGTATCAGATTCTATGGCGTTACCGGCCTGGCTTATATCGAACTGCAAGGCAGCAGCAAAGACGCGCCTGTTCTCCAGGCGGAGGAAGGGAAAATCCCGGTGATCGCATCCATGCCCTCGACCTTTGCGCGCCTGGATGAAGGGCTGAGCGAACTCGCGGACAAATCCGTGCGGGCCCTGGACAGAATCGGCTTGTTGCTCAGCGACGCCAATCTGCAAGCTTTTTCCGAATTGCTGGGCGAAAGCAAACTGCTGGTCATCCAGTTGCGGCAGCAGACAGAGAATATTGGAGTGTTCATCGATGAGGGGATCGCTGCTGAGCGAAAAATCAGTGCGGCCTTTACGGAAGTGGCGTCCTCCGCGGACAGCGTGAAAAAGATGTCTGATGACCTGGGGCTAACCTATTCGGTTCTCGGCCAGGATCTGCGGGAAGACCTGCACAACAGCTTTGCCCTGTTGAGGCAACTGCTGGGCAATCTGGATCTCCTTTCCAGGGACTTGCGCCAGTCCCTGCAGCGCCTGGAAGAAAGCCCTGGCGACTTGTTGTTCAAACGCACCAGGCCCAAGCCCGGCCCGGGAGAATCGCCATGAAGATCATCAGATGCCTGCTCATCCTGGGAATGCTGTTGCTGCTGCCGGCCTGTGCGCGGGAGATTCTGCCGCCGGTAACCGAATACACGCTAGCGCCCGTGTTGCAAATGCCGGCTTCCAGCGGAAAGCCCTTGTCCATGAGCATAAAACTGTCTCCCATTGTCGCTTCACAGGTGTTTTCCACCACAGACCTGTATTACGGGGAAGATGATTTTTCCCGGAACCGTTATGCATACAGCCGTTGGGAGGATACCCCGGTAAATATGCTGCAACTGGTGCTTCAGGACGGACTGGAGCAAAGCGGCTTGTTCCGGGCGGTGCTTCCTTCCTCATCCATGGCGGAGGCTGATGCATTGCTGGAAACCACGCTATTTGATTTTTCCCAGCATCTGCAGCCGGACGGTGGTTCCGTTGCCGTGGTCAGAATGCGTTTTTATCTTATGCATGAGCAGGGTAGGTTGCTGGCTTCAAAGGAATTTGAATCGCGGGTGGCAACCCGGACGACGGATGCAAAAGGTGCCGTGGCCGCGATCAACACCGCGGTGGCGAACATCGTGCAGGATCTGGTCCTGTGGTTACCGCAGGTGCTTGGCAGGTAATGCGCCTTGGGGCATCTCGATAAGTTCAGTTTTCGTCATGCCGGCGTGGGCCGGTGCCCCGGGTTTTTGAGAGCTTATTGGATTCCGGCCTGATTTTCTCGCGTTTGCCTTGACAGTGGCAAACGGATAAATCAGGATGGTCGTGTCATTCCGGCGTAGGCTGGAATCCAGCAATATCAGGATATTGAATCCCGGCTGGTGCCGCAATGGAGATTTGTTCAGAGATCCCCTTGCTATTGTTACCGGGTTAATACTTTCCTATTGCTCCATTGATTCATGACGGGAGGAGGATTCGATGAAGCCAATAATGCGTACGGCGGCAATCGCTGTTGCATCCTTGTTTGCATCCAGTGTCTGGGCCACGAATGGATACGCCCCTCATGGTATCGGCCAGAAATCCAAGGGCATGGGTGGTGTTGGTATCGCCCTGGTTCAGGATTCCGTTGGCGGCGGCATGAATCCCGCGGGAATGGTGGATCTTGGCAACCGCCTCGATGTTGGCCTGGAGTGGTTTCGCCCGATTCGCAGCACCGAGTTTGTCGGTAACAGCATGATCGACGGGTTTGGCCTGCCCTCTTACTACGACGGCAGTGATGCCAAGAACTTCTTCATCCCGGAGTTCGGCTACAACCGCATGATCGATGAGCGCATGGCGCTGGGCGTATCGGTGTTCGGCACCGGCGGCATGAATACACGCTATGACAACGGTATTCCCTTCTTTAACCAAAGGGGAAATGTTACCGGCATCGACCTGATGCAGTTGTTCGTGGTTCCCTCCCTTTCCTGGAAGATCAACGACAATCACGCCATCGGTATCGGCCTCAATCTGGCCGCCCAATTGTTCAACGCCAAGGGGCTGCAGAACTTTGATGCGCCTGCAGGAACCCCGCAGCAGATGTCTGAGGCGCCCGGCAGCGTGACCAACAATGGCTATGACACCTCATACGGTGTGGGCGTCCGTGTTGGCTGGATCGGCCGGATCAGCGACATGGTGACGCTGGGCGCCACCTATCAGAGCCGCACCTACATGTCGGAGTTCGATGACTACAAGGGGCTGTTCGCCGAGCAGGGCGACTTCGATATTCCCGAGAACTTCGGTGCGGGCATTGCCATTCAGGCCACCCCGAAGCTGCTGTTCGCCTTCGATGTCATGCGAATCAACTACAATGGCGTCAAGGCCATTGGCAATCCCATGTCCCGCTTGTTCCTGGGCAATCCGCTGGGTTCGAGCAATGGCCCCGGCTTCGGCTGGGAGAACCAGACGGTGTACAAGCTGGGCGTCTCCTATGAGTTGAGCCGGGATTGGACCCTGCGTGGCGGCTGGAATCATGGCGACAACCCGATCCCAAACAATGAAACGTTTTTTAACACCCTGGCGCCCGGAGTGGTCGAGGATCATCTGACCCTGGGCGCGACCTGGAATCTGGGTAATGGCCAGGAGATCACCTTCACCTATATGCATGCCTTGGAGAACGAGGTGAAGGGTTCGGCTTCCATACCGCCGAACTTCGGTGGCGGCGAAGCCGACATCAAGATGTACCAGAACGCCATCGGCATCTCCTGGGGCATGGCGCTGTAACGGGCGCTGTAGAGCAAATAAAAAATCCCTGCCTGGCCAGATGCCGGGTTAATACATATCTTGCATGATTTCGGTGGTAATGCGCGTGGCGATTTCCTCGATGGAAATGGCGGTGGTGTCAATGACGGGGATGCGGTATTCGCGGAACAGGGCTTCCGCCTGGTGGACTTCCCACTGGCATTGTTCCAGGGAGGAGTAACGGCTGCCCGGGCGGCGTTGTTGACGAATGCGGTGCAGTTGCGCCGCATCGATGGTCAGAGCGACAAGTTTGCCGCGATGCTCCTGGAGCAGCGCCGGGAGCCGGGCTGCTTCCAAGTCCTCATCCACAAGGGGGTAGTTGGCAGCCTGCAGGCCATTGTGCAGGGCCAGATACAGGCAGGTGGGGGTTTTGCCGCTGCGGGATACGCCAATGAGGATGGTGTCCGCTTTTGCATAGTTCTTGGTGATGCCGCCATCGTCATGGATGATGGCATAGTCCAGCGCCCGAATGCGCTCAATGTACAGATCCGCATTGCCGATGCCATGCAGATGACCGGCAACCGGTGATGCGGCCACCCCCAGCAATTCTTCCAGGCCTGGAGTGAATGCCTGGAAGATATCGAACAGACGCCCGCCGGATTTTTCCTTCAACAGTGCGCGGGAATCTCCATCGACGATGGAGCTGAACACCAGCGGCGGGGTGCCGGCCTGCACCAGGGATTCGATCTGCTCGGCAACAGCGGATAATTTTTTCCTGTCGTCCAGAAAAGGGTGTTCCTCCAGGGCAAAGTCCTGATGCGGAAACTGCGCCAGCAGCGCCCGGGCAATGGAGCCAGCGGTAATGCCGGTATGATCCGAGAGGATGAATACCCGGCAGCTCACGGCTCATCCGCCAGATGCAGCCAGGTTTGCAGTACGGTGTCCGGGTTCAGGGATATGCTGCTGATGCCCTGGGCGAACAGCCATTGCGCCAGGTCGGGATAATCCGACGGCCCCTGGCCACAGATGCCGATGTATTTGTCGTGCTTGCGGCAGGCGTCGATGGCCATTTTCAGCAGGATTTTGACTGCGGGGTTGCGCTCGTCGAACTTGTCCGCAACCAGCGCAGAGTCGCGATCCACGCCCAGGGTGAGCTGGGTCAGGTCGTTGGAGCCAATGGAAAAGCCATCGAAAAACTGCAGAAAATCTTCCGCAAGCAAGGCATTGGAAGGGATTTCACACATCATGATCACCCGCAGGCCGTTGACGCCACGCTCCAGCCCGTTTTCCGCCAGCAGGGAGACGATTCTCTCCGCACCCTTCAGGGTGCGGGCGAAAGGCACCATGATTTCCACGTTGGCAAATCCCATCTCGTCGCGCACCCGGCGCAGGGCTTCGCATTCCAGTTCGAAGCAGGGGCGAAATGCCTCTGAAAGATAGCGGGAAACGCCGCGGAAGCCCAGCATGGGGTTCTCTTCCTCCGGTTCGTAGGCCCTGCCGCCGAGAAGGTTTGCATATTCATTGGATTTGAAATCCGACAGGCGCACGATCACCGGTTTGTCCCGAAATGCGGCGGCCAGGGTGGCGATGCCCTCCACCAGCTTGTCCACATAGAAGCTGCGTGGATCGGCATAGCCGGCAATGCGTTCGCGTATCTGCGCCTGGATTTCCGCAGGTTGCTGATCGAATTCCAGCAGAGCCTTAGGGTGAACGCCGATGGTGTTGTTGATGATGAATTCCAGGCGCGCCAGTCCCACCCCATGATTGGGAATGCGGGAGAAAGCAAAGGCCCGGGAAGGGGTGGCGAGGTTCATCATGATCTTCACCGGAAGCTCCGGCATGTGGCCGGTATCCGTATGCCTGATTTCGAATTTCAGCAGGCCCGCATAGATGAAGCCGTCATCGCCTTCGGCGCAGGAAACCGTAACCGGCTGGCCCTCGTTGATCTTCTCCGTGGCGTCGCCGCAGCCCACCACGGCGGGAATACCCATCTCCCGGGCGATGAT
>JAMOMB010000101.1 GCA_027068795.1 Sedimenticola sp.
GATCCATCCCAGAGCCACGACTGGCTCCTTGCGCGCCAGGTGGATGCGGCACAGATGAACGAAGCTGAAAGGGTTGTCCGGCGCATGGGACAGGGCCTCGCGGGCGGTTTTCTCCGCCGCTTCATATTGCGCGGATCGATACAGATACCAGGTCAGACGGGGCAGCAAGGAACGGTGTTCGGGCAAGTCGTGGATGACAGCTTCCAGGACATCAGCCGCCTCATCAAAGCTGCCCGCTTCCGCCAGCGCTTCCGCCAGCTGGATTCTCCCTGGAACAAAGCGGGGAAAGACTTCCACAAGCCCGCGCAGTCTTGCAAGCCGGCTTTCCACCGACTCCAAGCCGGCATGAAACCGCGCCAGATCCGGGTTCTCCGGATCCAGCCCCAGCGCCCTGGCGGCGATTTCCCGCGCCTGTTCATTGCGCCCACCGGCAAGGAGCATTTGCGCATAGCGGTGCAGGAATGCCGCATGGGTTTCGTATTCCGGCAGGCATTGCGCCATATGCTCGATGGCGGCAGCGGCATTCCCCTGGGCATATTCCCGTTCGGCACGCCAGAAAACAAACAGCTCGTTACTGCTTTCAACACCATTGGAGGGAACACCCGTCGCAGATGGCCGCCGAAGAAGACGCAACAGCTCCGCCTCCTCCCCGCACAGCTGCCCGTCTTCCGCATGTACAGGATCACAGCCCTTTCGATTCAATTGCGCAGCCAGGGCGGACAACCAGAGAAAACGGTCGTAGGCGGCAGGCTCGATCCCCGACAAACAAGCATGGTCGTTACCCTGCGGATTCACCAGGAAAGGCGTCATGCGGGGATGCAGGCCGGAAAATTCCGGCACCCGCTGCAAGTGCAATTCCGTGGCGCAGCGGCAGAGCCGGCCAAGGTGAACCTGGGTAATGGCGTCCGCCAACTGGTCTTCCGCCCCGAGCATCCACACGCGGCGCGGCGCTCTGGCGAACAGGATATTGTGCAGCCCGCTGCCTTCCAGTCCGGCGAAATCCCTGGCGTTGGCAAACAGCGCAAGCTGGGTGGTCACGTCCAGGAACTGGGGATGGACAACCTGGTAGCCCTGGGCCCGGAACCGGTCTTCGAGCACCTTTTCATTGCTTGCCCCGCGCTGATCCGAAGGCAGGAAACGCCGGGATATGTACAGTCTGTCGCCCTGCCTGTCTCCCTTGCGCTTTGCGGCCCGGCTGCCGAGCTGGCGGTACAGGGCCAGCATTTCCCCGGATATGCCGCGGGAAAGCACCCCTTGCTGGGAGGGCAGCAACAGCTCCGACACTTGCATGTCCTGCCCGACGAAGATCAGCTTTTCCCGGGGAACGGCGAGAAGATCGAAGAACGCCAGCAGGTAGTCCGCGGGCCTGGCGTCCGGCGCATGCAGGTGCATCAGATAGCCGTCCACCGGGCCGGCCTCATCCAGCGCCCAGGCCCTGCACAGACTCTCCAGAACGAAGTGGCCATAGTGGTTGAAGAACCACCCAAGATACAGATAGCGCCCGGACAAGCGGGGGATATCACCCGGCGGTGCGATGGTTTCCGGATTGCCCCCAGTCAGATCCTTGTTTCTGCGCAGATGCCTCGAAGAAGAAACATATTCTCCCCGGGCGGAATAGACGCCGCCTTGCGCCTGCTCCGGCCCCAGGTGCCGGGAAGCCGTGATACAGGCGGACGGAAGGGAAAGCAGCTCTTTTTCCGGCAGTTGGAAATCGGCAATTTCTCTGTGCCAGGAATGCTCCCGCCATCGCTTTCCGGCGGAAGCGGGAAACAGCTGAAACCCGGGATCCGGCATCAATTGAATGCCACCATCCCCTGCTGCATGAAGTCCTTGACCTTTTTTACATAGCGCTGGGTTTCCTTGTAGGGCGGAATGCGGCGGCCATATTTTTCCACTGCGCCTTCCCCGGCATTGTAGGCGGCCGTAACCAGCTCCAGGTCATTGCCAAACCGTTCCATGAGGAACTTCAGATACCGGGTTCCGCCACGAATGTTCTGCGCCGGGTCAAAAGCGTCGCTGACATTGAAGCGCTTGGCCGTGGCCGGCATCAGCTGCATCAACCCCATTGCGCCCTTGGGCGAAACGGCTTTGGGATCATAGGCCGATTCTGCGAGGATCACCGCATGTATCAAATCGGTATCCAGCCCGGTGTCCCGGGCGGCCTGCATGATGAACGGCTTGTACTTGCGGATTCTGTCCTTGAGCACCTTCAGCACCGGCGCCCGTCCGCCGCTGTGGGGCCTGG
>JAMOMB010000102.1 GCA_027068795.1 Sedimenticola sp.
ATCCGGGTCGTCGAACGGATGTACGAATACCAGGCCCTTTTCCCTTTCCAGGGAACGGGCGTACTCATATGCATCGTCATAGGAATCACCGTGCAGAATGATGCTGGCGCCCAGATTGCGCACGGTCTGCACCTTGATTGGCGGTGTTGTCGTGGGCATGACGATCAGCGCGGGTACGCCCAGGCGCTTTCCCGCCAACGCCACTCCCTGGGCATGGTTTCCGGCGGAAGCTGCGATCACGCCTTTTTGTTTCTGCTTTTCAGACAGGTTGTAGATCTTGTTGTAGGCGCCACGCAACTTGAAGGAAAACACGCTTTGCATATCTTCGCGCTTGAGCCAGATGTTTGTATTGAGTCGGGCGGACAGCCGTGGAACAAATTCCAGGGGGGTTTCTCTGGCGACATCATACACTCGGGCGCGGAGGATTCTTTCCAGATAGTTGCGGGACATGGGTACAGCCTTGATTGGTCAATGGCGATGGTGTTTTCAATGCTGTAATGGTAACTTATAAACGATCACAAAGAAGGAGAAAAGAAGCGATGAACCAAGATGAGTTAAAGCGCCAGGCAGCGGAAGCTGCGCTGGAATATTTGCCTGATGGTGGCGTACTCGGTATAGGAACAGGATCCACCGTCAATCATTTCATCGATTTGTTGGCGGATGTAAAAAACCGTTATGAAGGGGCTGTATCGAGTTCGGAAGCTTCCACCGAGCGGCTGAAGAAGATTGGGATCCCGGTGTATGATCTGAACGCGGTGGGAGAGCTGGAAATCTATGTCGATGGCGCGGACGAGTCCAATTATTCACTGCATTTGATCAAAGGAGGCGGCGGTGCGCTGACCAGAGAAAAAATCATTGCCGCCGCCAGCAAGAAATTCGTTTGCATCGCGGATGAAAGCAAGCTGGTGCATGTGATGGGCAAGTTTCCCCTGCCGGTAGAAGTGATTCCCATGGCGCGCAGCTATGTCGCCCGTGAGCTGGTCAAGCTTGGCGGCACCCCGGTATGGCGGGAGAATTTTATTACCGACAATGGCAACATCATTCTGGATGTGGAGAACCTGGAAATCATGGAGCCGGTGAAACTGGAGACAGCAATCAACCAGATTGCCGGCGTGGTGACAGTGGGTATTTTCGGGCATCGTCCGGCGGATGTGCTTATTTTGGGTGCTGAATCCGGGGTGAAAACCATTTTGCCCGAATAGCTTCTTCTGGCCTTGTCGTGCCGGCGCCGCTTGAGGCCCGTGCATGAAAAAAGGGAGGCGCTTTCGCGCCTCCCTTTTTTTGTCATATGTACGCCGCAATAGTGGCGCTTATACAACTGCTTCGGTCAGGTTCCGATCAGAACTTGTGAACCATGCCGAAGGACAGGCCGGACTGCTCGCCTGCGGGATTGGTGGTGTGCAGGTTGATTTCGCTGTCCGCATAGATAACGTACATCTTGGTGCGCTTGCTGAAGTTGTGATCCAGACCGATAGCCCAAGTGTCGAAGTTATCATTGAGCATCGCAGTGTCATAGTCTGCACGGGCCCACATGGCTTTGAGTACGTTGTTGCCGAATTTGTAGGAACCGTTAACGGTGAGGTAATCGTTTCCAGTGATGTCTTCCTGGTCGGCATAGACTGCGCCAATATGGAAGCCGCCCATATCGAAGCCGCCACCAATGCGCCAGTGGTTGGCGTCAGCACCGCCATCCAGGTCGTCCAGTTGCTCATAGGCTGCAGACAGGAACAGACCGCCGTTGTTGTACATGCCGGCAACGGAGTAGCCGCCACCGAAGTCGCCGTCGCCATCGTAGTCGCCATCAGGAACCACGGCGCCAACCAGGGTCAGGCCGGAGAAAGAAGGAGAAACATAGGCAATTGCATCATCAGCGCGGATATCGACGAGGCCGCCGAAAGCACCGGTTTGGCTGCCGTGGTTGTAATCAGCAATGGTGTCGCCGAAGATGTCCAGCTTGCCGGTGGACATTTTCATGGGAGTATCGTGACGGCCATAGAGGAAGGTACCCCAGCCACCGGCCAGGCCGATGTAGGCATTGCGACCAGTCCAGGTTGAAGCACCTTTTCCTGAAATGCCGCCGTCAGCTGTATTAACCTGGCTTTCTACTTTCCAGATCAGTTTCAGGCCGTCGCCCAGATCTTCAGAACCCTTGAAACCAATGCGGGAAGCGCGGCTGGTTACGTCATAGATGCTGTCGCCGGCATCCGGGTCGAC
>JAMOMB010000103.1 GCA_027068795.1 Sedimenticola sp.
GTGGGCGGCATGTCCACGGAATTCCTCACCTTGGAGTATGCCCGGGGCGACAAGCTGTATGTGCCGGTTTCCGCCCTGCATCTCATCAGCCGCTATACGGGCGCAACGGAAGAAAACGCCCCCCTGCACCGCCTGGGCAGCGACCAGTGGGAAAAAGCCCGCAAGAAAGCCGCGCAAAAGGTACGCGATGCCGCCGCGGAACTGCTGGAGATCTACGCCCGGCGCGAAGCACGCCAGGGTTTCGCTTTTCCCCCGCCAGGGGAGGAGTATCTGCAATTCGCCGCCGAGTTCGAGTTCGAGGAAACGCCGGATCAACAATCCGCCATCGAAGATGTCATCGCCGACATGACCTCCCCCAAACCCATGGATCGCGTGGTCTGCGGTGATGTGGGTTTCGGCAAGACCGAAGTCGCCATGCGCGCTGCTTTCGTCGCCGCCCAGGGAGGCAGACAGGTTGCGGTGCTGGTTCCCACCACCCTGCTGGCGCAACAACACTATGACAACTTCACCGACCGCTTCGCCGACTGGCCGGTAAAGATCGCCTCGCTGTCACGCTTCAACTCCGCGAAGGAAACCAACGCTGTACTCAAAGGACTGGAAGCGGGAACCGTGGATATCGTCGTGGGCACCCACAAGATCCTCAGCGAACAGATCAAGTTCAGGAACCTGGGGCTGGTGATCATCGACGAGGAACACCGCTTTGGCGTGCGCCACAAGGAGCGCCTCAAGGCAATGCGCGCTGAGGTGGACATTCTTACCCTTACCGCCACCCCTATTCCCCGCACCCTGAACATGGCCATGTCCGGCATGCGCGATCTGTCCATCATCGCCACGGCTCCGGCAAAACGCCAGCCCATCAAGACCTTTGTCCAGCAATGGAATGACGCGCTCATCAGCGAGGCCTGCCAGCGCGAGCTGCAACGCGGCGGACAGGTCTATGTGCTGCATAATGAAGTCAGCAGCATCGGGAAAATGGTCGACGATATCGAGAGGCTGGTGCCGAGGGCCCGGGTGGATTTCGCCCATGGCCAGATGCGCGAACGGGAGCTGGAACGCATCATGCGCGACTTCTACCACCAGCGCTTCAATATCCTGGTGGCCACTACCATCATCGAAAGCGGCATCGACGTGCCCACGGCCAACACCATCATCATCAACCGTGCCGACAAACTGGGACTGGCCCAGTTGCACCAGTTGCGCGGCCGGGTGGGTCGCTCCCATCACCGCGCCTACGCCTACCTCATCACCCCGCCGCCCAAGGCCATGACCAGGGATGCGATGAAACGTCTTGCCGCACTCGAAGCGCTGGAAGACCTGGGCGCCGGCTTCACCCTGGCCACCCATGACCTGGAGATCCGCGGCGCAGGCGAGCTGCTGGGCGAAGACCAGAGCGGCCAGATCCACGAAGTTGGATTCACTCTTTACACCCAGATGCTGGAACACGCCGTGCGCGCCATCAAGGAAGGCAAGCAACCAGCGCTGGACCGCCCTCTGGATCACGGCACGGAAATCGACCTGGGCCTCCCCGCCCTGCTGCCAGAGGACTACCTGCCCGACGTACATATGCGCCTGATCCAGTACAAGCGCATCGCCTCCGCCGCCAACCAGGAAGAACTGCGCGAGCTGCGGGTGGAAATGATCGACCGCTTCGGCCTGCTGCCCGAGCAGGCGAAAACCCTGTTCGCCATCACGGAACTGAAACTGGAAGTACAGCCCCTGGGCATCCGCAAGATCGAGGCCGGCCCCCAGGGGGGCAAGATCCACTTCGAGGAACAGCCCGCCATCGACCCGGCGCGCATCATTCAGCTCATACAGACCCGGCCGCAACAGTTCCGGCTGGATGGCAGCGACAGGCTGCGTTTCTTCGCTGATCTGGAAGAAAACGAAACCCGCGTGAAGAAGGTGCGGGAGCTGGTGGGGATGCTGGGTTAGAGCACCGGGTTTGTCGCGGCCATGGGCCGCTCCTACAACCTCCCCACCCATAGGAGCGGCCCATGGCCGCAATCACGCTCCATTGATACCCCACAATCGCAAAATCCCGCCTCCCGTAGGAGCGGCCCGTGGCCGCAATCACGCTCCATTGATACCCTATAATCGCAAAATCCCGCCTCCCGTAGGAGCGGCCCGTGGCCACGATCACACCCCATTGATACCCTATAATCGCAAAATCCCACCTCCCGTAGGAGCAGCCCGTGGCCGCGATCACACCCCGT
>JAMOMB010000104.1 GCA_027068795.1 Sedimenticola sp.
CATTTTTTGCACCCAGCCGCCACCAGACTTGATGCAGCTAAACGGAACATACCACACGAAAAACAGTATAGCAAACATTTTTGAAAACTTTTGTTATTCATGCGACGTGTGATTATTTTACAACAACCGCGATTGATTCGACAACCAAAAACGCATCCCGCCAGATAAATATTCCACAATGATTGGCTGGAGGGTGGACATGCGCGCCAGCAATGGAAAAGCGCGCCCGCCAGCTCCGGGCGACGACTGCGCGCATCGGCCCCGCGTGAGAAAAATACGGCGTCAGTCCGGCGAAACCCACCAGTTGCCGTCCGAAAAGATCCATTTTTCCTGAAAACGGGAAGTCATTTCCTGACCCCGCATCTGTGCGATATCCCCCACATAGAGATAGCCCAGCAAGATATCCGCCTTGCAAAGCGCCTCTTCACATTCCACCTTCTCTACCGTAGCGGTCTTGCGGATGATCGCTCCCCCTTTCATGCGGTTGGCGTACACTTCGAACGGTTTGAGCGAGCGCCGGGCCGGCGAAAGAAACTCGTAGGCTTTTTTCCAATCCATGGCAATGAGCGCATCCATGTGCTCCTGGGCTCGTTGCTTTACGACTTCCTCTTTTGAGAGCTGTGTCACATCTGCAACACCCTCTTGCATATTTGCAACTTTGCCATCATTTTCGCTACAACCTGTAACAGCTACCACCAGCGCCAACGCCACCACGAGCGCCGCCAGCCACCGGAACTTGCGGAATACCCCATACTTTTTCATGGTTGATCAACCTCTTTGGCCTGAGTCCGATTGTCCACCGATGTGCCATATACCCGCTCGCCGCCATGGGCCCGGATCACACCAGCTTCTTCAAGAAACTCCTGCTTCAAACCCTGCATGCGGGTGCGGAAATCACGGGTAATATCCAGGGCGTCATTGGCGCTGGTAATTACCCTGGGAGTGAGCACAATGACCAGCTCCACCCGCTCGTTACCTGTCTCCGTGGAGCCAAACAACGCGCCAAGTATCGGAATTTTATAGGCAAAAGGCACCCCGCCCTCGGCATTGGTGCGCTTGTCCCGGATCAGCCCGCCGAGCACCACGGTCTGGCCGCTCTGCACCGCCACGGTGCTGTTGATCTCGCGGGTCTGAATGGTGGGCTGGTTGGTCTGGATCTCCGTGTCCGCCACGGCGCTCACTTCCTGGGTGACTTCCATGGTCACCAGACCGCCGGGATTGACCCTGGGTTTTACCGTGAGAATAATGCCGGTCTGGCGGTACTGCACGGTCTGGATGATATTGCCGACGTCGTTGGACTGACTTTGGGTGAGGGTGGGCACTTCGTCACCCACGCGAATCTTGGCTTCGTGATTGTCCAGCACCATTACCGAGGGCGCGGACAGCACATTCACCAGGGAATCGTTGGCAAAGGCATTGAGCACCGCCTTGACCGCCCCGGTGCTGTCGATGAGAGACCAGTTGAAGCCGCTGAGCAAATTGCTGATTCCGTCGATCTTGGCGCCGGACAGCTCTCCGCCAACACCCCCGACACCTTGCTTGCCACCGCCTACGCCGCCATCGAAGAACCAGGAAATGCCGTATTTCAGCTTGTCCTTGAGCAACACTTCCACGATGGTTGCTTCGATATGCACCTGCAAGGGCACAATGTCCAGTTGTTCCAGGGTATTCAGCACTTTCTTGTAGTCTCTGGCGGACGCCAGAATCAGCAGGGTATTGTGGTTTTCATCCGCGACCACGCGGATTTCGCCTTCCAGGGCGCTGGTGTTGCCACTGCCGGCGGACACGCTCTTGCTCTTCTTGGCGGTGGCGGGCGGCTTTTTCGCCTTGCTCGCAGCGCCTTTCTTGTCCTTCGACGCAACAGTGGTGCTTTTCAGCCCGGGGGCAACACTTGCGGATTTGGCCTTCTTGGCGGCGCTTTTGCCGCTAAAGAGATCATTCAGCAGGCCCGCCAGGTCTTCGGCCTTGCCGTTGCGCACCCGGTAGACGAACAGGCGCTGCTCGTCGCCGGACTGGGTCATGGCGTCAAAGCGCTTGATCCACTTCCCCACTTCCTTCAGGTATTCCTTTTGCGGCGTAACCACCAGGAAGCCATTGGCGCTCTCGATGGGCGTAATCCGCACCAGGCCGCCCAGGGCCTTGCCGGCATCGCCCCCCAATACTGCGTCCAGGTCTTTCTGCACGTCTTCCACGCTGCCGTTCTCCAGCACGAAGAAGCCCACGGACAAGCCCTTGATCCAGTTCACATCAAAGGTATCGATCACCGCCAGCATCTGCTGCAGGTCACGGGCGTTGCCGGACAGGATCAGCAGGTTGCGCTTGGGATCCACCCGCACGATGCTGTTGTCACGCACCAGGGGCTTGAGGATTTCGTTCATTTCCTCGGCGCTGATGTTTTTCAGGGGACGGATCTGCAGGCTGTGCCCGGAAGGCAGCGGCGCGCCGGAATCCGCCAGTTGCGGCATCAGCAGTCCCTTGTGCGCCTTGCTCACGGGAACCACATGGTAGACGCCATCCTGTTCCACCAGGGTTGCATTGTTCATGCGCAGCAAGGTTTCCAGCAGGGGCAGCAGATCCTTGCGGGAGACCGGCGCGCCGGTTTGCATGCTTACGCCGCCGCGCACCCCGGGATCGACGATGTAACCCAACTGCAAGGTATCGCCCAGAATCACCTTCACCACTTCCCGGATATCGGTGTTCTCGAAATTCAGGGTGATGTCCCGCTTGTTGCTGAACACCGGCGCCTTGCCGCCGGCCTTGGGCGCAGCCGGCTCGCCAATCAGTTTTCCGCTGCCGGTGACCTGCCAGTCCTGCGCCATTGGCGGCATGGTTTCTCCTTCCTGGGGAGTGGCTGCGGCAATGCTTTGCGCCAGCTCGGTTCCCTGTTTGCTTTCCAGTGCGCCGCTGGCGGCATTCACCGGAACAGGAGGAAGCGCGGTGGATTCCTGTTGTGCTTTTACGAAGGGAAACGACTGACAGGCGCCGAGGGAAAGCGCCGCCAGCATGAGCAACAGCCCTCGGCCAATACGGGAATGGATGGACTCGGTGTTATTCAATCTTCATTTCCTTATTCAATAAGCGCGGGATAGTAGCACATACCGCTCCTGGCTGAAATACAAGGGTCTTTCAGCAAGCTAGGGTTTGGGGACAACAGGCTTGGGTGCGGCTTTACCCGCAGCATTCTTTTTCTTTGCAACTGGCGGCTTGGGCAAGGATTTGACCGGCACTACCGGCCTGTAGTTCCGCAGCAACAGTTCCTCGGTTTCACCGCCATTGCGCAAGACCAGCCGGTCGGCCTCGATGCCGGTTACCTTCCAGCCATCCACTTCATCACCCACGCGCACCCGTCGGGAGCCTTTTTGCCTGCCCCCTTTTACCAGCGCATATTTTTCTTTGCCTACGACGATGATTGCACTGAGCTGCATTCTCGGCTTGCCCACCTTGCGCGGCGGCTTGATCGTCGGTTTTGCGCCTGGCGGCGTGGGCACATAGGGCGGCGGCGGGCGGCGCTTGTTGAAAAACAGGGGGCGTTCGGCAATTGTCTGATAGGCCGACTGCGGAGGAAAATCGGACACCCTGTCCATGCTGTCCAGCAAGGCTTTGATCTGCTCTCCGTTCTGCTCCACAGCAGCATCTGTCGCAACCCGGGGCGCCTGCGGCGGGAAATACCAGCGCCAGGCAAGGAAGCCAAGCAGCAATGCAATCAACACCAGCCACAGTTTCCTCACTTGGCGCCTCCCGGGAGATAGCCCACGAGACCAAAGCTCACATCCAGTTCATAGCCCTCCACGCGATTCTGTCGCCGCCCCTTGACCGTGCGGCGGCTGCGTATGGAAATGTCCTGCACCATGATGATGGGCAGCTGTCCTTCCAGTTCGTGCAGCACTTTGGCCAGGGCCTCCACATCCCCTTTCATGCGCACCTTGATCTCGATCTCCCGGGTATCGCCATCCTTGTCCGCATCCAGTTTCTGGGTGCTGATCAGCTTTCCTCCCGCCCCGGTTACGATTTTCTTCACCCGGTTCTGCAGTTCCGCGGCCGCCAGTTCCGGGTTCGCTGCGGCGATGAAGTAATTGCGTTTGCGCAAATCCTGGCGCAGGGCCTTGAGGCGCTTCTCCAGCAAGGGCCGGCTGTCGAGAAGACGCTGATAGCGCTCGATACGATCCGCCGACTGTCTGGCGGCAGCGTCATAAAACTGCATCTTGTTCCACCAGGGCAGGAAAATCATGGCCAGAATCAGAACCACGGCCAGAACCAAGGCGCCCAGCAACAGGATGCATTTCCCTTTGTCGGTTCGCAGGTTCATGATCCGCCGGCCCCCGAAATCATGCGCTGCGGCGGCATGGCGGAAGGACTGGGCCGGCGCGCAGCCCGCCCCATGTCCGTCTCATATTCCACCACCGGCATGGGCGCCGGGGCTGATGGTTGCGCCGGCGCGCTGCCGGCGCCGACCGGCTCAACGCCAGGTGCGGATGGCGCGGCCTTGCCCTCTTCCCCTTGCCCTGCCGGGGGCGCTCCCGTCGTTTCTGCGGCTGGCGCCGCCGGCGCCCCCTCGGGCGCTGTGGCAGCGCCGCTCAGGTCGCGGGGAAACGGCATGTTGATCCGCGCGGAAAGATTGAATACCTCGCTGCCGCGCTGCTGGGTGACCGGGGAAAGAAAATGGGGCGCATCGAAGGCGGGAGAATTCTGCAACAAGCCGATCAGGGAAGACGCGGAGCTGGATGTGCCATTGATGGTCAAGATGTCGCCTTTCACTTCCATGCGCTGCAAGGAGGTATTGTCCGGCAGCAGCGCGGTCAGCACCTGCAATACATCCAGCACCGGCGGAAACGCCCGCCACTGGTCGCGAATCGCCTCCAGCGCCTTGATCTCCCTCTCCACCCCCTCGCGCAGCTCCATGACTTCGCCAGCCTTGCCGCGCAGGGCCGCCTCTCTGGATTGCAGGGATATGGCAATCTCGCGCTTTTGCCACAAGGGCAAGGCCAGGGCGGCGCCCAGGAGCACGATCACCAGCGCCGCCGGCGCCAGGCGTTGGGCCAGCCGCTTCAGATTCAGTCTGGGACGCAGCTCCGGCGGCAGCAGATTGGCTTCTTCCCACAGGCCGGCGGAACTGAGGCTGTCCACCGGTATTCCCGCCGAGCGCAGCGCGCCCAGCCAGTCATCCACCCGTTTGCGCGGCACCAGCGCCACCTCCACCGGGAGCATGTCGGCATTCTCTCCACGGCTATTGAGGTGAAAGTCGAAATAGACCTGTTCGGCGGAAAACGGGGTGAAGCGATCCAGCTCGAAGCTGATCACCTGACGCAGGTTCTCCTGGGCCGCTGCTGGCAGGGAAATGGTGCGGGCCAGCACCCAGTCGGCGGGCAACAGAACCGTCAGGGGGTGCTCATGGGGTTTGAGCAAGGCAGCCACGGCAGGGTCGATTACTGTGCCGCCGAGGAGGATCTCGCCCAGCTTCTTGCCGTCACGGTACAGCTCGGCGCGCTCCCCCCCTATCTCCAGGTAATAGGGCGTGACGCCGGAAACAATACGTTCCGCCAGCCCCCCGGGCAAACAGGCGAGCAGGCGCTGCCGCCAGGAGCGGAGTCTTGCCAAACGGGAAAAACCCATGGCCATCTTCAGTCTTCTTCCTGCTGGAGCGCCACCCGCCCCAGGGACTGAAGTTTGCCGAATTTTTTCTGTAGCAACATATAGCCTTTGCGTGTCTTGGATTCGATGCCAACAACCATTTCCCCCTGGGCTTTTCCTCCGCCGGGGAGATCCACTTCAGCAACCAGCCGAAAGCGCGTGCCTTTGCCCATCTTCAAATACGCCCCGCCAAACGTCGGAGCGGGAACAGGCAGCCCCTGTTCCAGCGCCTGTTGGCGCTCGAGCAAATATTGATCGACCTGTACCGGCGTGACGCCGGGGATGGCCAACAACACTTCTCTGGAAGCAAATGCGGGATTGACTGTACGTTGCCGCGCATCCACGGTCAATGCCCCGGCCAGTTTTTTGTATAACGCGGGGGTGATTCCTGCGACCTGCTGCAACTCTTCGATAGACAGGAATACCCCGTCACGAGCGCCAATGGGGCGCCCCAGGGCGCGATAGTCCCGGTCTTCTGCGCCCCGGGCATGGGTGGCGTTATCAGGGTCACGCCAGTCCAGGATCGCATCCCGCACCGCCAATGCCTGCTCTTCTTCCAGGCCGAAAGACTCCAGCAGGCTTTGCAGCATCTGTTCGTTCATCTGATTGAGATCGAACCGCGCATCTTCCGGCATGGCGCCGATCCAGACGGTCTTGCCGGCAAACATCCAGGGATGCAAGCGCCCGTCCACCGGCCAGGGATTGTCTTCGGGGGAACGGGTGCGCCTTTCCAGCATCAGCATCATGAAGTTCAGCCCGGCGCTGACCAACGCCCTCCCCTCGCGCTCCTGGCGAATATTACTGGTCATGGCGACTCCGGTGCGCTGCACCGTGGACATGGCCCCGGCAATGACGCTGAGCAACACGATGACCCACAAGACCAGCACCAGGGCGATTCCCTTTTGTCGCATGGATTGCAGCACGTCAGTACCCCGGCAGCTCAAAAGTCATTTCCGGCCACGGGCCTTTTTCATCCTTGATCCGCATGCGCACCAGCATGGGGAGAAAAGGGTGATCGTCCCAGGCATCCGTCCAGCTGGCAAAATCATCCCCCTTGTTCTCCACGCCATAGTAGGAAAAACGCAGATCACGAATTTCATCGGCAAGCACGGATTCGCTATACCAGGCGCGCAGTTCGGGCTTTTCTTTCCCGCCCCGGAATACCGCCGCTCCCGACAGGGGCCGCCACTGGGGCAATCCGGCATCGCCGGCGAGCACTTCGGGATGATACAGCCAGCGGCGCAAAACCAGTTGCTTCTTGCCATCGCGCAGACCTTGTTGCAGGCGGATAATATACAGGCCGCCGCTGCCCAGATGGGCGGGCATGGGACTGACGAATTCCACGGCCCGGGCATTGCCCTTGAAGAAGAAAACATTGCCGCCTTCCGATTCCACATGGCTGTTCAAGGCCCGCGCCTGGCGGAACCGGTCGGACAGATATTGCCACACCATGCTGATGCTGGTATCCCGCTCCAGGCGCGTTTCGCTCGCCTCCCAGGCCTTGCCGGCAAACCGCAGCGCGCCAAACAACAACAGCATCATCAGGCCGATGAGCGCCAGGGAAATGATCATTTCCAGCAGGGTGAAGCCGCGACTGCGGCAGGTTGCAGCAGCGCGCATCATTTGTCGCTCAAACGCAAGGTATCGAGAACATAGCTGCGATGGTTTCCACCCTCTCCCCAGCTCACTTTCACATGCACCCGATAGGGTTTGAAGCTCCGGGGAAGATCCTCCAGTTCTTCATAGGGCAGCACATCCACCTTCCAGCGAAAACCATTTTCCTCGCCTTGTTCGCTGCCGGGGCGCAGGGGCACCTGGTCGGCCACTTCCGCCAGCTTGGATTCGGCGACGATCATGGCGCTGGTGTATTCGCCCGCCACCGACAGGTTGCGCAAGCTGCCGCCAAAGGCTTGATACAATGCGCCGAGAGACATGGCCAGAATGGCGAAGGCCACCAGCACTTCCAGCAGCGAGAAACCCTGTTGACGCCGCATCAGCCTTCCGGCTCCACATCCAGAATGCGCACCTTGCCGGTCAGCCAGTCCACATCGACGCCGAAGGCGCGCTCGCCGTAACTCAGGGTAATACGCCCGCCGGTGGAGCCGCCATCGGGGAAAAAGCGGATGGCGCCGATACTCTCCCCGCGGGTTTCGCTTTCCGCGGTGAGCAACTCGATTTTCAGATCTTCCGGAATGCTGTAGCTTTTGTTCCTGCCCGTAACCCGAAAGCTGCGCTTTTCCACATCCAGGGTGAGGGTGGATTCCTCCCGCGCGGTAAGGGCGTGGTTGCGGGCGAAACGCAATCCCGCAGCCAACTCGCGGGAAGCGGATTTGAGCTGGGTGCCCGGCAGGGCGCTGGAAATCATGGGCGTCACCAGGGTCATCAGTATGGCCATCAGCGCCATGACCACGATCAGCTCCAGCAGGGTAAAGCCCCTGGCCCGCACCGCGCTATTGCCAGCTGGTGATGTCCTTGCTCTCACCCTCGCCGCCGGGGCTGCCATCCGCGCCATAGGAAACGATATCAAAATCGCCATGTTCGCCAGGGAAGCGGTACTGATAGTCACGCCCCCAGGGATCCTTGGGCACTTTATCCAGCACCGGCTTGCCGCCGTTGACGCCCTTGGTCAGCTCTTCCAGGGACTGGGGATAACGCCCGGCGTCCAGCCGGTACAAATCCAGCGCGCCTTTGAGACTGCCGATCTGGGCCACCGCCGCATCATGCTTGCCCTTGCCAAACTGATCCATGACCCTGGGTCCGACCAAACCGGCGAGCATGGCCAGAATCGCCAGCACCACAAGCAATTCGAGCAGGGTGAAACCTGCATTGCTACGATATGTCTTGATGTTCATACTACTTTTTTCTCCATTCAATATTCTGCGCCTGAAGCCGTTACATGGCCAGATCGTTGGCGCCCAGTATCGCCAGCATGATGGACACGATGATGCCGGCGACGATCAGGCCCAGGCCGACGATGAGCGCCGGTTCAAGGAGGGTCAGCAGGCGCTTTACGCTGGCGCGCACTTCGCCGTCGAACACATCCGCCACCTTGTTGAGCATGGGTTCCAGATCACCGGATTCCTCGCCAACCTTGATCATCTGCAGGGCGAGGGGGGGAAGTATACCTTTTTCCACCAGGGGATCGGCCAGCCCTTTGCCGCGTTTGAGACTGTCCGCCGCTTCGGCAATGGTTTCGGCAATCACTGTGTTGCTTATGACATCTTTCACCAGGTTTAGTGCCGCCAGCAACGGCAGGCCGTTGTGCAACAAGGTGGCGAGGGTGCGGGTGAAGCGCGCCGTCTCCACCTTGGCGATGAGATCACCCAGCAGCGGCCAGCCCAGCAGACGCTTGTCCCAGCGCCTTTTCACTTCCGGCCGGGCAAAATGCCTGCTGGCGAAGGCGGTGCCGAGAAAGATGCCGGCAAGAATCGCCCACCAGTAGTTGGTCAGGGCATTGCCGATATTCACCACGATCTGCGTGGGCAGGGGCAGGGCCTTGCCCATGTCGGCAAACATCTGGCTGAATTGCGGCACCACGCCCACCAGCAAGCCGATCACGGACAACCCCGCCACCGTGAGCAGGATGGTGGGATACACCAGGGCGGAACGCACGCTTTCCCGCAATTCCTGGGAGCGTTCGAGATAGTCGGTAAGGCGCTGCAACACGCTGTGCAGTACGCCGCCCGCTTCTCCCGCCTTCACCATGCTGATGTACAGGGGGGTGAAGGTCTTGCCCTGGGCTTCCAGGGCGGAAGACAGGGTATCACCGCCCTGCACTTTCTCGCGGATGCTTTCCATGGTGCGCACCAGGGCTTCGTCTTCGGACAGTTCGGCCAGGATCTGCAGGGCGCGATCCAGGGTCATGCCCGCTTCCAGCAGGGTTGCGAGCTCGCGGGTGAAATGCAGGATCTGCTCCTGGTTCACCTTGGGCCTGCTGCGCTTGAACAGCCCCTTGAGTCCGCTGCCCGCAGGGCCGGTGCGGATGGGCATGAGCCCGTCCTGCTGCAGTTGGCGCACCAGCGCGGCTTCGTCCGCGGCTTCCAGCTCCCCTTCCTCCACTTCTCCGTTGGCGCGCACCGCCTTGTAGCTGAACAAGGGCATCAGTCTTCCGCCACCCGCGCCACTTCTTCCAGGGTAGTCAGGCCGGCGACCGATTTTCGCAGGCCGTCGCGCCGCAGGGTATCCATGCCGTCATCGATGGCCGCCTGCTGGATTTCCCCGGCATTGGCATGGCGCATGACCAGCCGCCGGATCTCGTCGTTCATTACCAGCACTTCCGTCAGGGAAAGGCGGCCGTAATAACCACTGCCGCCGCATTCCTCGCAACCGACCGGATGGTACAGGGTGACGGCCTCGCCGTCGGCGCCGAATTCGTCCAGGCCCAGCTCGTGCACCAGCTCCGGCAGGGGCTCATAGGCCTCCCTGCAGTGCGGGCACAGCCGCCGCACCAGGCGCTGGGCGAGAATGCCGTTGATGGTGGAGGTGATGAGATAGTCATCCACCCCCATGTCCAGCAGCCGGGTGATGCCGCCCGCCGCGTCATTGGTATGCAGGGTGGACAGCACCAGGTGGCCGGTGAGGGCGGATTGCACGGCGATGCGCGCGGTTTCCAGATCCCGCATCTCCCCCACCATGATGATGTCCGGATCCTGGCGCACGATGGAGCGCAGGGCGCTGGAGAAGGTGAGGTCGATCTGCGGTTTGACCTGGATCTGGTTGATGCCCGCCACCTGATATTCCACCGGGTCTTCCACGGTGATGATTTTCTTTTCCGCTGTGTTGAGGCGGCTCAGGGCGGTGTACAAGGTGGTGGATTTACCGCTACCCGTGGGGCCGGTGACCAGCACGATGCCATGGGGCATGTCGAGGATATGCTTGAAGCGC
>JAMOMB010000105.1 GCA_027068795.1 Sedimenticola sp.
ACATGCTCACCGTCACCCAGGCAGGTGCCGTGGTCATGCCCGCCAATCCCGGCTTTTATCACAAGCCGGCGTCCGTGGATGATCTGGTGGATTTCATGGTGGCCAGGGTGCTGGATCATTTGCAGGTCAGCCATGAGCTGCTGCCCCGCTGGGGCGCAGAGCGGGGCTGAGGATTCCACCACCCCTGGCTGGGGCTGGTTGAGAGCATCCCCTATTTGAGCAGGTAGTATGCCGCGCCGAAAGCGGCTCCCGCGGCAAGAATGGCGATAAGGGCGGCTTTGCCCAGCAGGGCGCCTTGCATGCCCGAAATCTTGGCCTGCATTTCCTCCAGGCGGGCATCGGTTTCTTCCTGGATCTTGCTGATGCTGTCCTTCAGCCCGGTCAGGCGGTCTTCCATGAGGGTTTCCAGGCGGGTGTTTGCCTGACTGACGACATCTTCCCGCAGCTTTCCTTCCTGTTCCTTTATGTCCTCCAGGGCGGTTTCCACTTGCTGGCGCAGGGCCTCGAGCTGGATGCGGGTGTTGCCCGCATCCATGGACAATTGCTCCTTGACCTGGGATGCGATGCGCTCGTCCACTTTCTTCAGGGATTCTTGCAGCGGTTGCAGTTTTTCCTCGCCGCTCTTGATAATCCCGGCGAGCTTTTGCTCCACGTTCTTTTCAATGCCGGAAACATGTTCCCGCAGGGAGGCGAGCAGCCCACCCACTTCCGACATGATGGCATCCATGTCGATGGCCGGAGCAGGGGCGGCTTCCTCCGCCACCTCTTCTTCCGGGGCTTCTTCGCTGACCGTCTCCACATTGATGGTGGCGAGTACGGCCTTCAGCTTGTCTTCCTGGGGGGGCTTGGTGAGTACGCCGATGGCACCGGCCTCTTCCGCCATCTGTTCCAGCTTGCTGCCTTCGTTGCCTGTACAGAGCACTACCGGAATATGAGCGGTCTTTTCGTTGCTGGTAATGGCGGTGGTGGCGGCGATGCCTCCCATGCCGGGCATGGACTGATCCATGAATACGATGTCGATGGACTCAGTGGCGATCTTGTCCAGCGCCTCTTCCCCGGAAGCCGCCATTTCCACTTCCAACCCCTGGTCCTTGAGCAGTTTGCCCATGGCAAAGCGGGCCGCTTTGGAATCGTCAACCAGTAGTACCTTCATTGCTATCTCCGTGATGACAATTAGCCCGGTTGGGTTTCCGGGTTAATAAACCATAAATTCAAGCGCCTATATTACAGTATGCTTTCTCCGCAGCCACCCGCGGATGTCAAAAAATGTGAAGGCCGTGGGGTCATTCCCCCATGCCGGTCTGCAGCAGCATCAAGCGCCCTTGTTTTACCATGTGGTAGCGCAAGGCTGCGCTATCGGCGTCTTTCCTCAATACCTCCAGGGCGGATTGTTTGTCGCCGGTGCTGATTGGATAGGACAGCAAGCCCAGCCATTGTCTTTTTTGCTGGTTGGTGACTTCCCCCAGCCAGATGGGCTGGCCGGTTTCCTCGATGAGGTAGCGGCTTGGCCAGAGGTAGATAACCTGACGCTGGTTCGCTCCCGGCTTGCTCAGTATGCGGAACGACATTTGCCCGGCATGGCTGTGGGGGAGCAGTGGAAGTTGTTCCAGGCTGTCGGCTGCCGCCAGCAGCTTCAGCCATGCCAGTCCCGTCGCTGTGGTGACGGCTGTCCAGCCCTGCTGTTCCAGTTTGTCGGTGAGGATGTTCAGGGAGCCGGCCAGTTGCAGGTTCAGGGGATGGTTTCTTTTGTTCAGCACATCATCCCGGTAGTGCGGCAGTTTGCGCCAGCCGCCTTGCCGCCATTGCTCTAGGGTCATGCTGCCCGCGACTTGCAGCATGGGTGGCGTGGAAGGCGGGGGCGGAACACTGATTGCCGAAGCAAATGCCAGCAACAGCAGGCTGAGGCCCATGGTCAGGGCCTGCCTGGCGGCGATTTTCTCTTCGCCATGGGTGCGGTAGGCCATGCCGATAGCGGTGCTCCAGATGATCCCGCCGCCAAGGGCGTGCAGCACGGCCATCAGCGTCGAGCCGAGGTATAACTGGGCGAACGCCACCATTACGATCAACAGGGTGGCCGCGGAATAGACTCTCCAGCGCCTGGCGTAGGCAATGGGGGTCGCCACCAGCACCGCGCCGAGGGAAAAGAATACGGTGGCCCTGAGGACATAGACATCCGGCATGGCGGAGATGAGCGCCGG
>JAMOMB010000106.1 GCA_027068795.1 Sedimenticola sp.
GGGCAGGGGGCGGGTCGATTTATGCTTGTTCAACCTCTGTCCTTTGCAGGTGTATCTTAATTAACCTGGCACCAATATATGCCATGTTCAGGGCGTCAGGCAGGCGCCAGAACAAGGCGCAGCGCGCAGGCAAGGGTTGTTCCCTAGTCAAGGGTTGCAACGCCGTACTGGCGCCTGCCTGACGCCCTGAACATGATATCTATTGATGCCAGGTTAATAGGAAGCCCTGAACAAGTCCATTTGTGCCATTCCGGCGCATGACTTCATGGATGGAGGTAGAGTGAAGCAGGAAGCCAGAATCGAGGCCGGAATCCAGCCAGCATATTTCATCAGGCCACTTGCGGGGGCGGAGTGATCAGAGGCGTCTTTATTCTTCCAGCACTGCGCGAATATGCTCCAGGATGCGTTTGGGTGAATCGCTGTGCTGGATCATGTCCGCCAGCTTGCCGTTCTTTCCCACGACAAAAATGGTGGAGGAATGGTCTACCGCATAGCCCATGGAAGAGTGCTCCACTTCCGCCTTGCGGAAATAGGCGCCATAGCGGTTGGCCAGGGTTTGCAGGTAATCCAGGTTGCCGGTTGCGCCGATCATCTTCGGGTGGAAATAGCGGGAATACTCCCGCAGCTTTTCCACGTTGTCCCGTTCCGGATCAACACTGATGAACAGGGGCTGGATTTGCTGCATTTCCTCGTCGTCGAGTTTTTTCAGGGCAGCGGACAGGGCGCCCAGGGAGGTCGGGCAGACATCCGGGCAGGAGGTGTAGCCGAAATACATCAGCACTACCTTGCCGCGAAAATCCTTGAGAGAAATTTCTCCCCGGGCGGATTGCAGGGTGAAATCCCCGCCCATGCCGGGGTAGCGCTCCTCCTCGGCGCTGGAGAACAGCGACCAGGCATGAACGCTGGAGGCCGAAACCAGCAGTAGCAGAAAAAGCCGGAACAATAGTTTCATTTTCGTATAGCCCGTACCGGGCGCCCTGGCGCCTTGATTAGTGCTTCATGTTTTCCATGGTGAAATGGCGTACTTCCGCTTCGATGTCCTTCTTGCTGCCATCTTCGAACACCAGGGTAATGGCCATCTTTTCACCGGCCTTCAGCGGCTTCTTGATCATCATCAGCATCAAATGCAGGCCGCCGGGCTGGAGCATGGTGGTGCCTCCGGGGGCGATGGGAATGTTTTCCACCGGGCGCATGCGCATTACGCCTTTGTCATTGATGTGGGTATGCAGCTCGATCATGCCGGTGTTGGCGGATTCGGCGGCCACCAGCTTGTGCTCCTTGTCGCCGGTGTTTTTCATGCCGAGAAAACCGGCGCTGGTGGTGAGGCCGGGAGGCACTTCCCGCGCCCAGGGATCGATAACCTGGATATCATCGGCGGCGCTGCCTGCAAAGGCCGGTATTGCCAGGGTCAGGCCCAGTAACAGGGCGGGGAATAGTTGCTTAAGCATGTGCTGTCTCCGTGGTGTATAGAAGAATTCTTGAGTGATGTGATGGTAGCAGTTGCGAAAAACCTGTAAATACGACAAATATCAATCCGGGGGGATATTTCTGAAAATCCATGCTGGGTTGTGCCAAATGGCGCGACTGGAAATTGGCGTTGGGTTCGTGAAAGCGCCTCCATTTGGGTATCATGCCTTTTTCTTGCCGCTAGTATACAAATTCCATGCAGAAATCCCGTGCCCAGGCATTTTCCCGCGCCTTGCTGAACTGGTTTTCGCTGCATGGGCGCAAGGATCTTCCCTGGCAACAGAACAAAACGCCTTATCGGGTCTGGGTGTCCGAGATCATGTTGCAGCAAACCCGGGTAGCGGCAGTGATTCCCTATTACCTGCGGTTCATGCAGGCTTTTCCCCGCATTGCCGACCTGGCGGCGGCTGATGCCGATGAGGTGCTGCACCATTGGTCCGGGCTTGGCTACTACGCAAGAGCCAGAAACCTGCACCTGGCGGCCAGGGTGATCATGAAAGAGCATGGAGGTCGTTTTCCCGAGGAGTATGAGCAGGTATTGGCCTTGCCCGGCATAGGCGAATCTACCGCGGGGGCTATCCTCTCTCTCGCCCTGGGCCAGCACCACGCCATTCTCGATGGAAATGTGAAACGGGTGTTGGCAAGAGTGTTTCTGGTGGAAGGCTGGCCGGGGAAAGCCGCGGTGCAGAAGGAGCTTTGGGCGCTGTCCCGGGCCTTGACTCCGGTGGAACACGTCCAGGCCTACAATCAGGCCATCATGGATCTGGGGGCCACCCTTTGTGTGCGCGGCAAGGTGAACTGCAAAAGCTGTCCCTTGTGCAAGCTGTGCGCCGCATGCCAGGGGGATTGCGTGGCGGATTATCCTTCTCCCAAGCCTTCCAGGGTCTTGCCCCGGCGTTCGGTGCAAATGTTGCTGGTGATGGATCAGCAAAGACGGATTCTGCTGGAAAAACGCCCTCCGGCGGGCATATGGGGCGGACTGTGGAGTTTTCCCGAGCTGGCCATGGAGGAAAATGCCGCCGGATGGCTGTCGGCCCGCTCTGCCGCCAGCAGTGTAAGAATCAGGCGTTTGCCCGTGCGCAAGCATAGCTTCAGCCATTTCCACCTGCATATCCATCCACGGCTAATCCTGCTGCAAAAACCGGGTTGGCCGGCGCTGGATGGCGACCGGCAGGTCTGGTATAACCTCTCTCAAACCCAAGGGCGTGGCCTGGCCGCGCCGGTACAGCAGTTGCTTCGGGAACTGGAAGAGGAGTCGAAATGAGTCGAATGGTGAAATGCATTAAACTGGGCAAAGAGGCCGAAGGGCTGGATCGTCCTCCTTATCCCGGGGAGCTGGGACAAAGGATATTCGAGAATGTATCCAGGCAAGCCTGGCAGGAGTGGCTCAAGCATCAGACGATACTGATCAACGAACATCGCCTGTCGCCCGTCAACCCCAAGGACAGGAAGTTTCTTGAAGAAGAGATGGAAAAATACTTCTTTGGCGGCGGACCCGCCAATCCGCCGGAATTCAATATCAAGCTGTGATTTTGCTTGACTAATCTGCCTCGTCCAGCTTAAATATGCCGCCTTGCCGTGATTCAGGACGGCAACAATGCCCAGGTAGCTCAGTCGGTAGAGCAGAGGACTGAAAATCCTCGTGTCGGCAGTTCGATTCTGTCCCTGGGCACCATTTCAGATGAGCCTGCGCCTTTTTTGGCGCGGGCTTTTTTGTGCTTTGATGGTTGCAGGGCGGATGCCCGATCCGGGACAGGTTTTGCGGTGCAAATGCCTGGTGGCACGCCACCATTGACAACGATATGCACAGGGAATAGCCTCGGATCAGTCATTTGCGAAATGACGTAAGGATGTTAGCGGGTTGTTACGGCTAACCAGGAAGTTTTATCTTATCAAGAGGAAGTATGGTCATGGGAATGATTAGTGAGTTCAAGGAGTTTGCAGTCAAGGGAAATATGGTGGACATGGCTGTGGGCATTATTATCGGCGGCGCTTTCGGCACCATTGTCAAATCGTTGGTTGACGACGTGATTATGCCTCCCATTGGGTATCTTTCCGGCGGGCTCGATTTTTCCAATCTGGCGCTGTCTCTTGGCGAAGGCGTGGATGGCAAGGAAGTCCTGATCAAATACGGGACATTTATGAACTCCGTTATTGCTTTTCTGATCGTTGCTTTCGTGTTGTTCCTGATCATCAAGGGGATCAACAAGGCCAAGGCGACCATGGAAAGCGAGAAAGAAGAAGAGGAAGCCGCAGCCGAGCCCCCCAGGCAGGAAGTGTTGCTGGAGGAGATACGCGACTTGCTGAAAAACAAGGTCTGATTGAAGCGTTATTCGACCGCTCCGGCCGCGACATTTGTCATGGGTTTCCCCTGGAGCGTATAGGGGTGGCTTTTCCGGGCATGGGGGGAATTATTCTTCGCCTTCCTCGTCATCCAGTCCCTGTGGCGGCACCAGGCCATATTCGTTGATCATGCGCCGCAGACGGGGACGGGACACGCCAAGCACTTCGCAGGCCCTGCCCCGGTGCCAGTTGTTGGCTTCCAGAATTCTGCTGATGTGTTCTTTTTCCACTTCTTTCAGGCTGCGGTCGGTAAGGGGTTTTTCCATGGCGGGTTCCGGGTGGTCGCCCCCTTGGCAGAGAATTTGTTCCGGCAGCAGCTCCCGGGTGAAGGTGTCGCCATGAGAAAGCGCCACGCCTTTCATCAGCACGTTTTCCAGCTCGCGGACGTTACCGGGCCACTGGTAGGCCTCCATGCAGCTGAGCACGTCTTTCGAGATGTGGGTGACGTTGCTGTGCAATTCCTGGTTGATGCGTCCGAGGAGGGTTTGTATCAGATCCATGAGGTCTTCCTTGCGTTCGCGTAGTGGAGGCAAATGGATATTGATGACCTGCAGGCGGTAATACAAATCTTCACGGAACTTGCCCTCCTGCACCTTCTGGGCGAGATCGACATTGGTTGCGGTAATGACTCTTGCATCGGAACGCTGGGCTCTTTTCGCCCCCAGGGGGGTGTATTCCTTGTATTGCAGCACGCGTAGCAGCTTGGCTTGCATGGCGGGGGACAGCTCGCCTACCTCGTCGAGAAATATGGTGCCGCCCCGGGCCAGGGAAAACTTGCCTTCCTGGCGTCCTACCGCGCCGGTGAACGCCCCTTTTTCATGGCCAAACATGTCGGATTCGAGCAGGGTTTCCACCAAAGCGGCACAGTTGATGGCAATGAAAGGGCCTTCCGGGGTTTCGCTGGAGCGGTGAACGGCCCTGGCCACCAGTTCCTTGCCGGTACCGGACTCGCCGGTGATGAGGACGGTGGCGGGACTTTTCGCCACCAGACCGATGGTTTTGAAGACTTCCTTCATGGCGCGGCTGCGGCCCACCATGCTGGGATGGCCATTGATGCTTTCCTGGGGGGTGGAAAACAGCAATTCATCGCTATCCTTGCTGGTGCTGAGCAACTTGGCGATGGAGGCGTCCAGCTCGCCGATATCGATGGGTTTGTGAATATAGTCATCCGCGCCTTTTTGCATGGCCTCAATGGTGCTGTCCATGTCGTGAAAGGCGGTGATCATGATGATGCATACCTGGGGAAGCAGTCTTTTGAAATCGGGCAGACCCTCCAGGCCGGATCTGCCAGGCATCCGGATGTCCAGTACGATCAGGTCAGGCTCATAGCGGGCCGCCAACTCCAGGCCCTCATCGACGCTGGCGGCCAGTTTTACCTGATGCTCCTGGCTGCTGAGATGAAGCTGCAGGGTGCGGCTGCTGGCAATATCATCATCGACGATCAGAATCTTACTCATGGCTGTGGTTCTCTGTTGCGCTGGTCTGGGTGCTGGGGTTGATGGGTAGTATTACCGATATGCAAGTGCCTGTGGGTGTGTTGCTGGAGACCTGGATGCTGGCCTGGTGCTGTTCAAGAATGCGCTTGACGATGGCCAGCCCCAGGCCGGTGCCCTTGGCGCGGGTGGTGAAAAACGGTTCGAAGATGCGTTTTTGGTCCGCCTCGTTGATGCCGCAGCCATTATCGCAAATGTCTATGCGCACATTGGTTCCTTCATGGCCCAGCTCGACCATGGCTTCTATGCTGATTTGAGGGGTTTCACTGTCTGCCGTAGCCTGGAAAGCGTTGGCGATCAGGTTGGAGAACACCTGACGCAGTTTGGTGGCGTCGGCGTAAATGGTGGGCAGGCCGGAATGGTACTGGGTTCGCAAGGCGATTTTTTTCTTGTGCTGGCGGCGTTGTGACATGCCGATGGCCAGGTCGATGACCTTGTCGATGGGAATCCACTCGGGCTTCAGCGCATCGGGGCGGGAATAGGAAAGCATATCTGAGAGGATCTCTTCCATGTAACGGATCTGCTCCAGGGAGATTTGGCACAGTTCCCGGGTATCGGCGCTGGTGGGGGGGTCGGTCTTCTTGCCCAGAATCTGCAGGGTCATTTTCACCGAGGACAGGGGGTTGCGCAAATCATGGGCGATCATGCTGGCCATGCGCCCCATGGCGGCCATGGTTTCCGCCAGCGCCAGTTCCCGGTTCTGTTTTTCAACTTCTTTTTCCAGGCGCTTCTTTTCGGTGATGTCTTCTTTGACGGCGAGGATGCTGGTGATGTTGCCTTCGTTGTCACGAATGGCGGAGATTGCCGCTGCTTCCCAGAACAGCTCGCCATTCTTGCGCCGGTTGTGAAATTCACCGCGCCATTCCCCGCCGTTCTGGATGGTTTCCCACAGATTGCTGTATTCCTCCCTGCTGGTTTCTCCTGATTTGAGCAAGCGTGGATTTCTGCCGATGACTTCCTCGGGGCGGTAGCCGGATACTTCGGTGAATTTCGGGTTGACATACTGGATGTTTCCCTGGGGATCGGTAATGACCACCGAGCTTGGGCTTTGCTCTACCGCCTGGTAGAGCTTGAGCAGCTCGCTTTCGGTGCGGCGGATGTCCGTGATGTCTTCACCAATGCCTGTCACTCCGATGACCTCCCCCTTGCTGTTGTAGGACAGGGTATTGTTCCAGGCGATCAGGCGGGGTGTGCCGCTACGGGTTTTGACCTGCAGTTCCAGATGGGAAGGGAACTGCCGGGGGGAGTCCATCAGGCGGATGATGCCGGAAATTTCTTCCTTGTCCTGTTCGGCCACCAGTTGTCTTATCCAGTCTTTGCCGATGATGTCTTTTCTCTCCCAGCCGGTGATGTCGAGAAAGTGGTTGTTGCAAAAGGTCAGCTTTCCCTGTCTGTTCAGTGCAACAGCCGCCAGTTCGATATTTTCCAGGGTGTGCCGGAAGCGCTGTTCATAGTCGCGTTGGGCCTCGGCAATACGATGCAAATGCGTGGTGCGCGCCAGGAACCCCGTGCCGACAAATATCAACAGGAACATGGCGAGATACAATGCGCCGTTGTTTTTCAGGAACAGGGGGAAGGTGGAGGAAATCTGGCTATGGGGAATGTGAGAAACGATTTTCCATTGGGGAGGTTGTCTTTGTTCCTGGCCGCTGCTTTCCATGCTGGCGGGAAGCGCCGCCAGTGCGGCTTTCAGGGGATAAATGGTGGTATAGGTGAAAAGGCCCTCCGCATTTTCAAACTGGCCGCTTTCATTGTGTACAATTTCCTGCCATGCCATGGGTTTTTCGTTCTGGAAGCGATTGCCGCTTTCGAGCATGAAACCCCATTCGTTTTCATGCTTGGGGCTGCTCAACCAGTAGCCGTCACTGTTGAGAAGTTCGATATGATCGGCGATGCTGGCTGCCGCACGGGAGAAGTTGTCGATCAGGCGTGCGCCCAGGTAGTTGATTAGAACGATGCCGCTTTTGTTGCCGCTATGATCGACAACAGGGGTGGCGAAGCGGATCACCGGCTTGAATGGCTCCTCGATTTTTCCGTTTTCCACATTCAAATCAAACCTAGACAGGTAAATGCCGCCCGGGTCTTGTGCCATGGCTTCACGAAAATAATAGCGGTTGGCCTTGTTCTGCAATGCCGCATAGGGAACGACTTCCACGTCGCCATCATTGTAGTTGACGCGGACGATTTCCATGCCGCTGTTGTCCAGATAGCGGATCTGGTCATACAGCCCTTTGTTCTTGGCAAATACCTTGAATTCCTGTGCAATGCGTTGTTCCCTGGTCCAGGGAAGCGCTTCCGGTAATCCCTGGGTTTCGATGTGCTCCGCGAGAAAACGCAAGTCTTTCACCACATCGGCGATGTCTTCTTGCACCATGCGCCGGGCAAGATCCACATTCAGAGACTCCGTAGACTCAATGCTGCTGTGCTCGGTGGTGTAGAAGGTGTAGTAATGCATGGCGCCGATAATCAGCAGCACCAGACAGATGGGCAGGAACAGGCGAATGAAGGTTCTGAGCTGTCCGAGATGGGTTGGCGGCGCTGGGGGCTGAACTATGGGCATTGCCGTTCGATATGCCGCTGCAGCCGGCTCAGGTAGCTGTTCAGGGGTTCGTCGCCTTCACGGGGAAGCAGAAAAGTCAGACGTGCGGCGATGATATAGGGTTTGCGGTCGCCGTTCCCGGCAGGCGTCTTTTCCGTCAGCACTTCGCGGATGCGTTGCAGGGTTTCTTCAGCAGGATATTGGCAATAGCGTGGCATGGTGATATTGCGGCTATACCATTGGGCGGCGAAGGAGATGCCGATCAACAGGGCGAGAATAACCAGAATCAGCCTCAGGGGGCGAAATCCACTGTACTGCACGGGATTGTGAGGGCTGGGTTCCGGCATTTTCAATGACTGGGTGTAAGTATTTGTTGTGGATAGCCGCCGTAGGCGCTGCCGTGCAAGGAAGCGGTGACGGCTTGCGCCGTGCGCTGCCCCTGATAAATGCGTTCCCGCACGGAAATGCCGTCGATATAGTTTGCATTCAGCCGCAGGCCGGGCATGGTCTCCAGGCGGGAGGATATCTGCGCCAGCCTGGCGCGGTACTGGCCATGATACAGGGGCAGTCCCTGGTGGTGCCTTTCCACTTTGACATAGTCCGCGTCGCCTTTGATCCTCATCAGGGGGCGCAGATCGCGGAGGGCCATGTCGGCAAGTTCCTGATCGCTGTGCTGAAGCTGTCCAGGCCGTTGCACCCCGCCGATATAGCAGCTCAACAACGCCTGTCCCGGCGGCGCCCTGTGGGGGAAGAGGGTGCTCATCCACAAATTGCCGTTGATGGCCAGCCGGTTGTGTTTCGCCACCAGGAAGCCGGTGCCGTCCAGTTTGTGTTGGATATTGCGGCTTTTCATTCCCAGATGCAATACCCCGACGGGGGCGTATTCGATTGCTGCGAGCAGTTCCGCGAGTGCGATATCCGTGGCCCGGAGAAGGCGGCTGCTGATGTCGGCTGGCGTACTCAGCACCAGTTGTGGGATTTGGGCATATACAGCCCTGTTACCGGTCATGCCATCCACCCGCCAGCCGTTGTCCTGCCGTTGGATGGCGGTGGCCCTGGTTCCGGTGCGGATGGTAACGCCGGGGCTGCTGGCAAGCGCTTGCACCAGTTGCTCCATGCCGCCTGAAAAAGAAAAGGTTTCGGCGTTGTTGGTGCGACGGCGTTTGATCACCTTGTTGATGAACATGCCCATGGTAAGGCTGCCATAACGTTGCTCCAGGGCGGTAAGACGCGGCAGCACGGATTGCGCTTCCGCCAGATCGGGATCCGAAGCCAGGGTGCCGGATACGAAAGCATCCATGGCGGTATCCAGTATTTCCTGGCCCAGGCGGCGGCGAATGAATTCGGATACGGTTTCGCCCCGGTGGGAGCCTTTGGGGATGAAGGGCTCCGCCATCAGCCGCAGCTTTGCCGGCAGGCTCCACAGGGGGGAGGCCAGCAATGCGGGCAGGAGCATGGGAACCCGGGTGAGACGGTTGTGGTGGACGATGTAGCGGTTCAGATTGTCATTACGCCGCTGTTTGTCCTGCTCCAGGCCCAGGCTGGAGATCAGCCGGTCAATCTGGGGGCGGAAATTGACCAGCAGGGCGGCGGCATCTTCGGTGAGATAGCCTGCCTCCCGGCGGCTGCGGATTTTTCCGCCAGGGCGCTGCGCCGCTTCCCATATTTCCACGGCAACGCCTTGTTGCGCCAGCCACCAGGCGGTGGAGAGGCCGGAGATTCCACCGCCAACAATGAGAACCTGTGTTTCCATTCCCTACGTCTTTTTCAGTTCGGCTTTCATTTTATCCAGCAATTCCCGGTCGAGCAGCCCCAGGCCGCCTTTTTCCGGGTCTTGCCGGGATTCCACATAATGCTGGATTTCGCAGAAACGCTTTGCCGCCTGTTCATTTTCTTTCAATCGCGGCACCTTTTGTCTGGCGATATCGAAGGCGTTGAAATTCAGTTCCTGCATGCCGAAACCTTTCATGCGCCGCACAGCCTTCATCATGGCGCGGTTGCGAAAGCGGGTCAGATCTTCCGGAGTGATCAGTTCAATGCCTTCACGGCGGGCGCTGAACTCTGCCGCTTTCTTGATTCCGGCGCGGATGAAATCCGGAGCGGATTCCACCCGGCGCAGGGCCTCGGCGCTCCAGCGGACGCCGGCGAGATCCGTATGGAAAACCTTTTCCACGTCTTCCCGGGTGACGATGATGGCGCTGCGGCGCTTGGCCTCGCGCTCGGCGGCGGCCTGCATGCTGGGTCTTACGAACATGGCCGCCTGGGGAGGGCGTTGTTTCAATAGTTCTTTCAGCAGTTGCTCGGCACCGTCCTCCCAGGGAAGCTTGTGCTCCCGGCTGTCACCCGCTTCCAGGCGTTGTAACAGCTTGATGTTGACTTCCAGCCGGCCCTCGCTGCGCGCCACGTCTTCGGCAACGGTAGCGATGCCTTCGCGCAGAAAACCTGGCAGCTCGTTCAGCCAGGTTTTGGCTTCCGTGGTCCAGGCCAGTGCTTTGGCGGTGTTTTCCCCGGT
>JAMOMB010000107.1 GCA_027068795.1 Sedimenticola sp.
ACGCCATAGACCAGGTTCAGCGCCCCCTCTACCGGCGCTGCGACAACCACTTTCTTCACGCCCTGCCGGAAATACGCTTCCAGCGCGTCCCGGGTTCGAAATTTCCCCGTGGCTTCGATGACCAGGTCGCAGCCCGACCAGTCGGTATCGGCTATCGCTTCATTGCTGCTGTACAGCAGGCGCTGCCCGTCTACGAACAACATGTTCCGCTCCGCGCTGCATTTCGCCCGGAACCTGCCATGCACGGAATCGAATTTGAGCAAATGCGCCGAACCCGGCGCATCGCAACTGATCTCGTTCACCTGCTGGAAGTTGAAATCCTCGTTGCCCCATCCCGCGCGCAGCGCCAGACGCCCCATGCGGCCGAAGCCGTTGATGCCGATATTTGTGCTCACTATTGCTTCCGGGTTTCGATATGGATCAAGATGGCTGACTATTTCACAGTATTGTTGCGAAATGGTGACAAGCCTGTATCAGGCGTCCTTCCACAATGTTTTCACTCCCGACGTCTCTTCCAGATGCGCCAGCCATTGCTGATGCTGTTGCCGCTCCGCCGCACTGGCCGGAATAACCGGCAATGCAGGCCGGTCTGCACAGAGACGACGAATCCGCTGCGTCTCCACGCCCCCGTCTTCCCCGGCTTCCTCATCCAGGGAAAGCGCGGACTGTCCACCAGTCATGGCGAGATACACTTCCGCGAGAATTTCCGCATCGAGCAACGCGCCATGCTTCTGCCGCTGGGAATTGTCGATGTCATAACGGCCGCATAAGGCGTCCAGGCTGTTGCGCTGCCCCGGGTGCTTGCGTCGGGCCATCACCAGGGTGTCGGTGATCTTGCAATAGCTTTCCAGGGCTTCCCATCCCTGCAGGCGTTGCAATTCGGCATCAATAAATCCCACGTCAAAGGGCGCATTGTGGATGATCAGCTCCGCGCCATTGATATAGTCCATAAAGTCCTGCACCACATCTTCAAAGCGCGGCTTGTCCGCAAGAAATTCGTTGGTGATGCCATGCACCTCCACGGCGCCGGCATCGATCTCCCGGTCTGGCTGCAAATACTGGTGAAAATCATTTCCCGTGGCCCGGCGCTCAATGAGCTCCACGCAGCCGATCTCGATAATGCGATGCCCCTGGGCCGGCTCCAGGCCCGTGGTTTCCGTATCCAGTACAATCTGCCTGGTCATGCCAGTTCCTCTATGCCTTGGTTGGCCAGTTCATCGGCCCGTTCATTTTCAGGGTGCCCGCTGTGGCCCCGCACCCACTCCCAGCGCACATCATGCTTCTGCACCAGGGCGTCCAGTTGTTGCCACAAGTCCGCATTCTTTACCGGCTTCCTGGCTGCGGTTTTCCAGCCGTTGCGTTTCCAGTTGTGTATCCATTGCATCATGCCGTTCTTTACATACTGGGAATCCGTGATGATGGTGACGCTGCTGGGCCGGGTAAGGGCGCTCAATCCTTCAATCACCGCCTGCAACTCCATGCGGTTGTTGGTGGTGGCCTTTTCTCCGCCCCATAGCTCCTTTTCCGCCTCGCCATAGCGCAACAGTACGCCCCATCCGCCAGGCCCGGGGTTTCCCCTGCAAGCGCCGTCCGTATACAGCTTCACTTCTTTTCGACTCATTCTTCGAGCTTGCCCCGGGAACAGTTTGCAATGGGTTGCGCCACCACTTTGCGCAGCTTGCGCTCCAGGCGCCAACGTGGCTTTATGGGCGTCAGGGTCGAAACCCGTTTCACCGCCACGATAACATACACCCCTGCGAACCAGGGCCAAAAGCGCTGCCCGATCCTGTCCAGGCGCGGGAAGCGTTGCTTGAGAAAGGCCTTCTTCCACGGCGGGCGAAACAACAGGGTTTGGGTTTGCTCCACATCGAATCCCAGCAGGGACAACCAGTCCTGCAGGCGCGCATAGGGAATGAAATGCCCTTTCCAGGGAAGATGCCGTCCCGATCCGGGCATCATGCGCCACAATCCCCACAGGCTGAACGGATTGAATCCGGTAATGATCACCCTGCCCTCCGGAATCAGGATGCGCTCCACTTCCCGCAGCACCTGCCGGGGATCCAGCACATAGTCCAGGGTATGCGGCAGCACAACAGCGTCAATGTAGTCCGATGCCAAAGGCAGCTGCTCGGGTAACGCCACAAGTTCGCTGCCCCCCTCATGACAAGGACCGACCCGCACGAAATTGCGTATCGGCGAAGACTGCATGTAATCGGGGTGTTTGCACAGCAATCCGACCTCAAGAAGATAATAGCCGAAAAGGTTCCTTGCCAGCTGTTGCAATACCCGGGATTCCTGCTTCAGCACCATCCGCCCCAGATCCGTCTCGAACCACTGGTTCAAGGCGGCAACTTGCTGCTTGTAATCAAGATTGCTGTTCATGCTGGCATTGTAGTGGTTTACATGACTTTGTGAACCGCGAACTGCCAATGCGTTTCGGATTGCGCCGGCAGTGGAATAAAGCCCGGGATTTTCGTATAGTTGATGGAATTTCATTACCCGTTTGCATGTTGGTACAACAAATTATGCCATACCGGATTCTGCTGCTCCCGCCTTTCCTCGCCCTGCTGGCCGGCTGTGTAAACAACCCGTCGAAACAAGAGCTGGCGCCCCGGACCCTCACTGAAGCGCCTCCGGCGCCTGAAATCCGCATCCAGGAGGCGCTGGAAGCCTTTGAGGCACCCTCAGCGGAAGAAATCGTTTCTCCTTCGCCGGAAACCCAGAATCTGTGGCAATACCTGACCCGGGGCTACCAGTTGCAAGACATTCGCCACGAGAATATCGAGCGGGAGATACAGATCTTTGCCGCCAGGGGCGATTCCCTGACCCGGCAGCTCAGAAAAGGGGAACCCTTTCTCTACCATATTTTGCATGAAGTCAGGGAACGCGGCATGCCAACAGAAATCGCCCTGCTCCCCGGTGTGGAAAGCGGCTTCCGCCCCATGGCCTATTCCCGTAACGGCGCAGCCGGCCTGTGGCAGTTCATGCCGGCCACGGGCCGTTACTTCGGCCTGAAGCAGGACTGGTGGTATGACGCCCGGCGCGACCCCTTCGCCTCCACCAATGCAGCCCTGGATTACCTGCAAAAACTGCACAAGCGCTTTGATGGTGACTGGCTGCTCGCCATTGCCAGCTACAACGCCGGGGGCGGCACGGTTTCGCGGGCCATACGGCGGAATCGGGACAGGGGCAGGCCCGTTGATTTCTGGTCGCTGGATCTGCCTGGAGAGACCCGCCAGTATGTACCCCGCCTGCTGGCGCTGGCGCGCATTATCGAGCATCCCGAGCGCTACGGCGTGGTTCTGCCGGAAATCGAAAACGACCTGCGTTTCGTAAAGGTCGATATCGGCGCGCAAATCGACCTTAAGGTGGCGGCAGAGCTGGCGGAAATGAGCACGGACGAGTTGCTGTTGCTCAATGCCGGCTTCAACCGCTGGGCCACGCACCCGCAAGGCCCCCACTACCTGCTGCTACCCGCAGACAAGGCGGAAAGTTTTTCCAGGAAACTGGCCCGGCTTCCCGATGACCAGCGCCTGCGCTGGACACGCTACCGCATCCAGCCGGGGGACAATCTGGGCAAGATCGCAAAACAGCATGGCGTCAGCGTCTCTGCGCTGATGCAGGCCAACCATCTGAAAAATCATCTGATTCGCGCCGGCGCGCATTTGATGATTCCCTTGTCCGGCAGCGCCGCCGTTGCCGCAATCCATACGACCCCGGCAAATGTCAAGAAAGTTCGTTACAAGGTGAGAAAAGGCGACTCCCTGTATGCCATCGCAAAACAATTTGGCGTCAAGGTGGCGGACCTGAAAAAATGGAACCGCCTCGCCGGCGACAGCCTGCATCCCGGGCAGAAACTTACCGTGGTGCGAACCATGTAAAGGAAGCGCTGATCAAGTCATGAACTCGCATCTTGCAGCCAAAATGCCCCTGGCGCCCCGTAAACCATTTGCTCATCCAATTCCCGAGGACTTCTCATGCGCAGACTCCTGTTGCCATTGCTTGCAGTAACCATCCTGTACTCCAGCAACGCCATTTCCCGCCCTGACAATCTGGCGGAAGATCAAACCCTGCACCGCGGCAACGGCGCCGAAGTGCAAACCCTGGATCCGCACAAGGCGGAAGGCGTTCCCTCCGCCAATATTCTGCGGGATTTGTACGAAGGACTGACGATTGAAGCGCCGGACGGAACAATCATACCGGGCACCGCGGAGTCCTGGGAAATCAGCGACGAGGGAAAGACCTATGTTTTCAAGATCCGCAAGGAAGCGAAATGGTCGAATGGCGATCCGGTAACCGCCCATGACTTCGTCTATGGCCTGCGCCGCTCTGTCGACCCGGCCACGGCATCCAAATACTCCCAGATCCTTGCCCCCGTGCTGCATGCGGAAGACGTCATCGCCGGCAAACAGCCGGTGGAAAATCTGGGGGTCAAGGCGCTGGATGAGCATACCCTGGAAATCCGCCTCAAGGCCAGTACGCCCTACTTCCTGGGCCTGCTCAATCATTCCAGCACTTATCCGGTGCACAAGGCCAGTGTGGAAAAACACGGCGGACAGTTTTCCCGTCCCGGAAAGCTGGTATCCAACGGCGCCTATGTTCTCAAGGAATGGGTGGTGCAGTCCCATATCAAGCTGGAGCGCAATCCCCACTACTGGGACAATGCCGACACCATTATCGACACCGTGTTCTATTATCCCATCGAGGATCAGTCCACAGAACTCAAACGCTACCGCGCCGGGGAAATCGACCGCACCGAAGACATACCCAACCAACAGTTCAAATGGATCAAGAAAAACCTGGCGGACGAACTACAGGTCGCGCCCTATCTCGGCAGCTATTATTTTGGCTTCAACCTCACCAAACCGCCATTCAAGGACAACCTCAAGCTGCGCCGCGCCCTGTCCATGGCCATCGACAGAAAAATCATTACGGAAAAAATCACCGGCATTGGCGAAAAACCTTTGTATTCCTGGGTGCCGCCAGGCATCAATGGTTATGAAGCAGCCAGATTCGACTACGCCGACTGGACACAGAAACAGCGCGTGGAGGAAGCCCGCAAGCTCTATAAGGAAGCCGGTTACTCCCGCGCCAATCCCCTCACCGTGGAAGTCCGCTACAACACCAGCGAGAACCACAAGAAAATCGCCATCGCCATCGCCGCCATGTGGAAGCAGACCCTGGGCGTAAAGACCAGGCTGGTCAATGAAGAATGGAAGGTATTCCTGGAGAACCGCAAACAGAAACAGGTCACGCAGATATTCCGCGCGGGATGGATTGGCGACTACAACGATCCCTACACCTTTATGGAAATCCTCCACAGCAAGCACGGCCTGAACGATTCCGCCTATTACAACCCGGAATACGATGCGCTGCTGCAACAAGCCAGCATGGAAGGCGATGCGAAAAAGCGCTTCGCACTCATGCGCCAGGCAGAAGCCCTGGTGCTGCGCGACCATCCCGTCATGCCCATTTATTCCTATGTCTCCACCCATCTGATCAAGCCCTGGGTAGGCAACTACCAACCCAATATACTGGATCACAACTACACCAAAGACCTGTACATCACCAAGCACTGAGACATGAATATGCGCCTTTTTCCCAAACCGTCCGTCTTTGCGCTGTTGCTTGCCTTCAGCGCCAGCCACACCGCATTTGCAAGCACCCCATCCACCAAATCTCTCACCGCCTACCAGGAGGATGCAGCAAAGGCCGGGGTAATCTTCGATCTGCCGCAATGGGAAAAGACCCCGGCGCAAATCCAGGCCACAACGGAGATTGCAATCTCCGTCGGTGACGGGCGCCTGAAAGCGATTGCTGGACGCAAACCGGAACAGATGACCTTCGCCAATACCATTGCTGCCCTGGATTACGCCTATTATCCGGTTTCCGCCGCCAGTTACCGCATGAGCGTCATTCAAGAGACCAGCCCCGACAAACGCTTGCGTGATGCCGCTCTTGAGGCAACCAAAACGCTGCAGAAATGGTTCATCGACGCCAGTTTTCGCCAGGATGTCTATCAGGCGGTGAAAACCGTTGCCGCCGCCAAGCCGGCGCTAAAAGGCGAAGACGCCATGTATTTCAAGACCGTATTGCGCGATTACCGGCGCAATGGCATGGAGCTTCCCAAGGCCCAGCGCGAGCAACTCCAGGCGTTGAAAAACCGCCTCAACAACCTGCAACTGGAATTCCAGACCAATATCACCGAGGCAAACGCCCTGGTGGAATTCACCCGTGAGGAGCTGGAAGGCGTTTCCGATGACTTTCTCGGCAACAAGGAGATATTGGGTGACGATGGCCTCTATCGGGTAAACGCCAACGTAACCTGGCAGGTGCTGGAAGTGCTGCGCAATGCAAAGAAGGAAGAAACGCGCAAGCGCCTGACCATTGCCCGCAGTTCCCGGGCAATGAAAGAGAACACGCCGCTGTTTACCGAGATCCTCAAAACCCGGGCGAAAATCGCCAAGCTGCTGGGCTATGACAACTGGGCGGACTATCGCATCGAAACCAAAATGGCCAAGAACGGCAAGACCGCCCGGGATTTCCTGCAAAACCTGTCCAAGGGCCTGGCGCCAAAATTCGAGCAGGAGCTTGCTACACTTGCCGGTCTCAAAGCCGCAGCGACAGGCGATGACAAGGCGACGATTCATTACTGGGATATTCGCTATTACAGAAACCAGCTGAAAAAGAGTCGTTACCAGATCGATACGGAAAAACTCAAAGTCTTTTTCGAGCTGGAAAACACGCTGAGCGGCATGTTTTCCATCTTTGAAGAACTGTTCGACATCAAGATCGAAGCGGTAAAAGCCCCTTACAAATGGGTTGATGAGCTGCGGCTGTATGCGGTGACGGATGCTACCAGCGGCGCGCCCCTGGGACTGATCTATATGGACATGTTCCCCAGGGAAGGAAAATACAACCACTTCGCCCAGTTCGGCGTCACGCCGGGAAAGCTTCTCCCCAATGGCAAATACCAGCGTCCCGTGGTCGCCCTGGTCTGCAATTTCCCTCCCCCCGCCAATGGCAAGCCATCATTGCTCACCTATGATCATGTGGAAACCCTGTTTCATGAGTTTGGCCATGCGTTGCACTCCGTACTGACCCAGGCCGGCTATCTGGAATTTTCCGGCACCGGCGTACCCCGCGACTTCGTGGAAGCGCCCTCGCAGATGTTGGAAAACTGGGTGAACAACAAGCAGATACTGGATCGCTTCGCCGTCGATTACCGGGATGGCAAAAGCAAGATTCCCGCCGAAACCCTGGACAAGATGGAAGCCGCCCGCCTCGCCACCATCGGCGCCCATTATCGCCGCCAGCTCGGGTTCGGCCTGCTGGATCTGGCCCTGCATATGACAACGGACGAGGAAGTCTTCGACAATTTCATCGCATTCACCAACAAGATCATGAGCGATACCTATATCCAGGTGCCGGAAAACACCGCTTTCGTCGCCTCTTTCGGCCACATTGGCGGCGGCTACGATGCGGGCTATTACGGCTATGCCTGGGCGGATGCCATTTCCGCCGACATGGCTTCGGTGTTCCGCCAGGCGCCCGGGGGACTCATGGACAAAACAGTAGGCATGCGCCTGCGCAACGAAATCTATGCAGTCGGCGGCTCACGGGAAATCGACGAGTCCATCCGCAGCTTCTTGCAGCGCGAACCTTCGCTGGAGCCTTTTTTCGAGCACATTGGCCTGAAGAAGAATTAAGAAATGCTGCGCTATTCCTTCAAAAGACTGCTCGGAGCCATTCCCACGCTGCTGATCCTCATGACCCTGGCGTTCTTCATGATGCGCCTGGCGCCGGGCGGCCCTTTTGATACGGAAAAGTCCCTGCCGCCTGAAATCCAGGCGAACCTGGACAAGAAATATCATCTGGATGAGCCGCTGATACAACAGTATGGCCGCTATTTGCTGGATGTGGTACAGGGAGATTTCGGCCCTTCCTTCCAGTACAAGGACTATTCGGTGAATGAACTTATCGCCACCGGCTTCCCCGTATCCCTGCGCCTGGGCCTGAGCGCCATCGCCATTGCCCTGGTGGTGGGAGTCGGACTGGGAACCATTGCCGCATTGCGGCAAAACAGCAGCGCCGACTACACGGTCATGACCCTGGCCATGACAGGGATCTCCATTCCCAACTTCGTCCTCGCCCCCATCCTCATCCTGGTGTTCTCCGTCTATCTGGGATGGCTGCCCGCGGGAGGCTGGAGCGACGGCGCATTCAAGAACACCATTCTTCCCATCATCGGCCTGGCCTTGCCGCAAATCGCCTATATCTCCCGGTTGATGCGCGGCAGCATGATCGAAGTCCTGCGCAGCAACCCCATACGCACGGCGCGGGCCAAAGGACTGCCGGAACGAGTGGTGATCCTGCGCCATGCGCTCAAACCCGCCCTGCTGCCCGTGGTGTCTTTTCTCGGCCCGGCAACGGCAGCGGTGATCACCGGCTCCGTCGTCATCGAACAGATTTTCGGCATCCCCGGCCTGGGGCGTTATTTCGTACAAGGCGCCTTGAATCGCGACTACACCCTGGTCATGGGGGTGGTGGTGTTCTACGGCATTCTTATCATTTTGTTCAACTTCATCGTGGATCTGGTATACGCCATGCTTGACCCCAAGGTACGCTACTCATGAAGCTCCGCCCGCAAGGCATAAAAGATACCGCCGCTTGGACGAAGACCGGCAAGGTGGTGCACAAGCCGTATTTTTCCTCGGGAGCAGCACGATGAACCAGGCCCTTGCCGCCAGCGCCGAAATCAAGGGCCGCAGCCTGTGGCAGGATGCTTGGCAGCGCCTGCTGCGCAACAAGGCGGCCCTCACGGCGGTGGTGGTGCTGATGATCATTTCCCTGCTGGTGGTCGCCGCCCCCTGGCTCAGCCCCTACGAATTCGACGAAATCGACTGGGATCTGATCTCCACGCCACCAAGCCTGGAGAACGGTCATATCTTCGGCACCGACAGCGTGGGACGGGATCTGTTCGTGCGCACCCTCCATGGCGGGCGCATGTCGCTGATGGTGGGCATCATCGCTACCCTGGTGAGCCTGGTCATCGGCATTACCTGGGGCGCCACCGCCGGCTATATTGGCGGGCGGGTGGACAATATCATGATGCGCATCGTGGACATCCTGTACGCCATGCCTTTCATGTTCTTCGTCATTCTGCTGATGGTGTTTTTCGGGCGCAACATCTATCTGATCTTTATCGCCATCGGCGCCATCAACTGGCTGGACATGGCGCGCATCGTGCGTGGCCAGACCCTGACCCTGAAAAACAAGGAATTCGTCGAGGCGGCCATGGCCTGTGGCGTGAGCACGCCACGGATCATCCTGCGGCATATCGTGCCCAACCTGCTTGGCATCGTGGTGGTCTATGTCACTCTTACCATCCCCCAGGTGATTCTGGTGGAATCCTTCCTCAGTTTCCTGGGACTGGGCGTTCAGGAACCGGACACCAGCTGGGGCGCGCTGGTAAACGAGGGCGCACAGGACATGGAAAGCGCTCCCTGGGCGCTGTTGTTCCCGGCGGGCTTCCTCGCCGCCACCCTGTTCTGCTTCAACTTTATCGGCGACGGCCTGCGCGATGCGCTGGATCCCAAGGACAGATGAACATGATGGGTAATGATCTGAACCGGGTTGGTCGCGGCCATGGGCCGCTCCTACAGGCTCATGCGTATCGCCCGAATTCCCCCGTGGGAGCGCCCCATGGGCGCGAACGGGATTCCACCTCAAGGATAGCGGGGTAAGCTGATGCCATTGCTGGAAGTAAACAACCTGCGTACCTCCTTCCACACCAATGACGGGGAGGTGTATGCAGTCAATGACTTGTCCTTCCGCCTGGAAAAAGGGGAAACCCTGGGCGTAGTCGGAGAATCCGGTTCCGGCAAAAGCCAGTTGGTGCTGAGCATCATCAACCTGCTGGCCAGCAATGGCCAGCTGCATGGCAGCATTCGCTTTCAGGGGCAGGAGCTGGTGGGGATGAAGCCAAGGGAGATCAACCGCATCCGCGGCAACCGTATCGGCATGATCTTCCAGGATCCCATGACCTGCCTCAACGGCTATCTGACCATTGCCCGGCAAATGACCGAGGTATTGATGCACCATCAGGGGCTGGATTATGCCAGCGCCAAGAAGCGCAGCATCGAAATGCTGGATGCGGTGCATATTCCGGATGCAAAAAACCGTATCGACCGCTATCCCCACGAGTTTTCCGGCGGTATGCGCCAGCGGGTGATGATCGCCATGGCCC
>JAMOMB010000108.1 GCA_027068795.1 Sedimenticola sp.
CGGAAGTGGCACTTGCACGGAACCCAGGCAGCAAAAAGCAGGCAAGAAACAAAAATGCCCGCAGGCGACAGTGGCTGCTGTCGCCTGCGGGCATAATTATAGTTATGGTAGCTAGGGGCAGATTCGAACTGCCGACCCCAGCATTATGAGTGCTGTGCTCTAACCAACTGAGCTACCTAGCCATAGGAAAATCAGGGCGGCAAAGATACTAGGCGCACCCCCAATTGTCAATCGGAAAAATGGAGCGGGTAGCGGGAGTCGAACCCGCCTCACCAGCTTGGGAAGCTGGGGTAATACCGATATACGATACCCGCACTTCAGGCGTCCTGATGATTATACCCCCGACTCAGTTGGTTGGCCCGCCGGAATACATGGATTCGACCTCTTCGGCGAAACGCTCCAGCACCTTGGGGCGTTTGACCTTCAGCGTCGGCGTTATCAGGCCGTCTTCAATGGTCCAGGGCTCCCGCATAAGCCGCAGTTGGCGGATTTTTGCGAAGCCGGGAAAACCAGACAAGGCGGCCTTGATGCGCTTGAGCATGTCGGCATGCAATTTCTTGTGCTCCAGACTGGCGGCGTCATCCGGATCCAGGCCGTGCTCCTCGGCCAGGGCCGGCCAGTTCTCTTCGTTCAGCACCACCAGCGCGGTAAGATAGGGCCTGCCTTCGCCAACCACCATCACCTGCTCGATACAGGGATCCAGGGCTATCGCCATTTCCATGTCCGCCGGGGGAATTTTTTCTCCGTTGGAAAGCACCAGGATATCCTTGAGACGACCGGTGATGAAGATATGCCCATCTTCGATCTTGGCCTGGTCTCCCGTATGCAGCCAGCCGTCGGGGTCGATCATCTCCGTGGTGGCCTTGTGGTTGTTCCAGTATCCCAGCATCACTCCGGGACCACGCACCAGCAGCTCGTCGTTTTCGCCAATCTTTACTTCCGTGCCGCGGATGGTCACGCCAACACTGGAGGGAATGTTGTCTTCCAGGGGATTGACGCTGATCACCGGACTGGTTTCCGTCAGGCCATAGCCCTGAACGATGGGGATGCCCAGACCGATGAACACCTTGGCGATATCCGGCGACAGGGGCGCGCCCCCGCTCACCGCCGCCCGCAGGCGTCCGCCAAGCTTGGCCACCACATTGCTGGCGACCAGCTTGTTCAGAATCGGCCACAGCAGGAGCTTCGGGGACCAGCCGGCGCGCCCCTGCTGGCGTTCGAATCTGTGCCAGCCCACATCCACAGCAAGCTGGAACAGCTTGCGGGCCACCGGCGGTTTCTTTTTCAATTGGTCCTTGATCTTGCCGTACACGCGCTCGAAGATCCGCGGAACGGCGATCAATACCGTGGGGCGGATCTGCAGCAGATCGTCTCCCAACTGCGCCACCGAGCGCGCATAAGCCACGCAGGCGCCGGCCATGATGGGCAGATAGTACCCTGCGGTGCGTTCCAGGGTATGGGAAAGAGGCAGAAAGGAAAGAAACAGGTCTTCTTCGTAGCAGTCCAACAAGGTGAGGCCGCCGTGGGCTACGGACAGCATATTGTGATGACTGAGCATCACGCCCTTTGAGCGCCCCGTGGTGCCGGAAGTGTACACGATGGAAGCCAGGGCATGGGGGTCGGCCCGCTTTCGCACCAGCAACTCGCCGCCATCTTCCGGAAGCCATTGCGCAGCCAGCCGGATGCGCTCATCATTGCGGCTGAACTTGCCCGCTTCGTTGCCGCCATCGAGCAGAACCACCCGTTGCAGCCGTCCCTCCCCTTCTTCCGGCAGGGTCGGCACCAGGCGCTTCCAGCGGCCGGCATCCTGTACCAGCAGGGCTTTTACGCCGGCTTCTTCCAGAATATAGGCGATATTGTCCGGACGGTCGTCGGTGTACAGCGGCACCGTCACCAAGCCCAGGCTCAACGCCGCCTGATCCCACATCACCCATTCGGGGCAATTGCGCAGGAGCACCGCCACGCGATCCCCGGGGCGCAGCTCCTCCTTGGCCAGCGCCTGTTGCCAGCGCGCAATCTGGCGGGCCATCTGCGCCCAGGTATAGCTGTTCCACTCGCCGCTGCTGCGATCATAATATTGGTAGGCCAGACCATCCGGCGAACGATGCAGCCGGCGGGCGAACACGCCATCCAGCGTGCCCGCTTCTTCAACCGATATGAGATTCTCATGGAATTTTTTCATGCAGCAGCTTCCCCCAAAAGCGATATGAGCACCTGATTTTAGTGTAAAATCGAACCAGTTATAACCCACAGCCCATTCATTTCATGGATATTCTGGTAAATGGCGAAAAAACCAGCATCGAAGACAATATGACCCTAGGCGCTTTGATCGCGAACATGGCCCTCAAAGGAACGCGCTATGCGGTGGAGGTCAATGAAGAGCTGATCCCGCGCAGCCAGCATGCCAATCATCCGCTGCACGAAGGCGACATCGTGGAAATCGTGCAGGCCATTGGCGGCGGCTGAACCTTGCGCGGCATTTCGGGTTAGAATCCCCCGCATACCTTTTTCTAGAGTCGTAAATCAATGTCAGACAGCAAAGACACCTTCCGCGTCGCCGGGCGCGAGTTTTCCTCCCGCCTGCTGGTGGGAACCGGGAAGTACAAGGACATGGACGAAACCCGCGCCGCCATCGAGGCATCCGGCGCGGAAATCATCACCATCGCCGTGCGGCGCACCAACATCGGGCAGCATGCCGATGAGCCGAATGTTCTGGACGTGCTGCCACCGGACAGATTCACCATCCTGCCCAATACCGCCGGCTGCTACGACCAGAAGACCGCGGTGCGCACCTGCCGCCTGGCCAGGGAGTTACTGGACGGTCACAATCTGGTCAAGCTGGAAGTCCTGGGCGATGAAAAAACCCTGTTTCCCGATGTCATGGCCACGCTCAAGGCTGCCGAGGAACTGATCAAGGATGGTTTCGATGTCATGGTCTATACCAACGACGACCCCATTGTCGCCCGGGAGCTCGAAGCCATGGGCTGCGTCGCCGTCATGCCCCTGGCCGCCCCCATCGGCTCCGGCCTTGGTGTACGCAACCCGCTGAACATCCGCACCATCGTGGAAAACGCCAAGGTGCCCATTCTGGTGGATGCCGGCGTGGGTACGGCCTCCGATGCCGCCGTAGCCATGGAGCTGGGCTGTGACGGCGTATTGATGAACACCGCCATCGCCGCGGCGCAGAACCCCGTACTCATGGCCTCGGCCATGAAGAAGGCCATACAGGCGGGCCGTGAAGCCTACCTGGCGGGCCGCATGCCGGCCAAGCGCTTCGCCTCCGCCTCTTCTCCCATGGAAGGCCTGTTTTTTTAGGTGGACAACGCCAAACCCAAGCACCGCCCCATCCGCAGCTTCGTGTTGCGCACCGGGCGCATGACGCCGGGGCAGGAAAAGGCATTCAAGGAATACTGGCCGGTTTATGGCGTGGATTTTACGCCGGCGCAGGCGCTGGATTTTCCCCGGCTGTTTGGCAATGAAAACCCGGTGTGGCTGGAAATCGGCTTCGGCGACGGGGAATCCCTGGCGGCCATGGCAAAAACCTTTCCCCGGCGCAACTATCTGGGTATCGAGGTGCATACGCCAGGCGTGGGGCATTTGCTGCTGAAACTGGCGCAAGAAGACACGGGCAATGTGCGCATCATGAGCGCCGACGCCATGGAGATCCTGCAGCAGGTTGTTCCCGCGGCTTCCCTGCAGGGCGTGCAGTTGTTTTTTCCCGATCCCTGGCACAAGAAAAAGCACCACAAGCGGCGTATCGTTCAACCTCATTTCGTGGAATTGATGGCGAAGCTGCTGCAAGCAGGGGGAGTATTCCATGCTGCGACGGACTGGGAAGACTACGCCCGGCATATCATGGCGCATTTCTCGGCGCGCACGGATCTGTTCCGGAATCCGGCCGGCCCCGGCAAATACCTGCCACAGCCGGAAACCCGGCCCACCACCAAGTTCGAGCGCCGGGGAAAACGCCTGGGGCACGGCGTTTGGGATCTGATGTTCGAGCGGACATCGAACTGAAACGGTCAGACCGGGCGTCACCATGCACAAGCCATACCCCACACTGGCGACCCAGGCGCTGGCGACAGCATTCATCCAGCCCACGGATCTGCAACTGCCACCTGGCGGCTGCCTGGGTCTGCACGGCCATTCGGGCTCGGGCAAGACCCTGCTGCTGCGGGCCATCGCCGACCTGGACGTCAACACCGGAGAGGTATTGCTGGAAAACATCCCCCGCAGCCGCTTCCGCGGCCCCCAGTGGCGGCGAAAGGTGGGCCTGTTGCCCGCAGAAAGCCACTGGTGGGGAGAGCGCGTCGGCGAACATGCTCCACAGTGGTCTTTGGCGCTGCTTTCCACCCTGGGCTTCCCGGAAGATGTGCTGCACTGGCAAACCGGACGCCTGTCCAGCGGTGAGAAACAGCGCCTGGCCCTGGCGCGCATGCTGGCCAATCAGCCGCGGGTTTTGCTGCTGGATGAACCCACGGCCAACCTGGACGATGGCAATACCATGATCGTGGAGCACGTCATCCACGAGTATCTGCAACAAAACCAGGCCGCGGCAATCTGGGTCAGCCATGACCCGGCCCAGCTGGGCCGGGTCGCCGGCAAGCGGGCAGTCATGGATCAGGGAAGATTTACCATGGAGGGCGGGGAAACATGGAGCTGATACGCCTTTCCGCCTGGGATCTGGGCATTGCCGCCACCCTGGTCTGCCTGCTGGCGGGGTTGTCCTGGTCGCTGCACCTGGGCATTGGACGGCAGTTGCTCATCGCCGCCGCCCGCAGCACCGTGCAGCTATTGATTCTGGGCATGATCCTGAAAACCCTGTTCGCCCAGACCAGTCTGTGGTTGATCGCCCTCATGACCCTGGTGATGCTCGCCGTGGCGGGCTACGAGGTCATGGCCCGCCAGCAACGCCGCTTCCGCGGCAGTTGGGGCTATGGACTGGGAACCCTGTCCATGTTTCTGTCGTCTTTTCTCATTACCCTGTTGGCGCTGACGGTGGTGATTCAGGTCGATCCCTGGTATCAGCCCCAGTATCTGATTCCCCTGCTCGGCATGTTGCTGGGCAACACCATGTCCGGCATCGCCATCGCCCTGGACAATCTTACCCGCAGCACCTGGGAGCAGCGCCAACGCATCGAGGCGAGACTGATGCTGGGGCAGGAATGGACGCAGGCCATATCGAACATACGCCGCGACGCCCTGCGCTCCGGGCTCATCCCCATCATCAACGCCATGACCACCGCCGGCATCGTCAGCCTGCCGGGGATGATGACCGGCCAGATCCTCGGCGGCAGTCCACCCATGGAGGCGGCCAAGTATCAGCTCATGATTCTGTTTCTGATCGCAGCCGGCTCCGGACTGGGCAGCCTGACGGCGATCTGGGCGGGCAGCAGGCGTCTCTTCGACGAGCGCCAGCGGCTGCGCCTGGACCGGCTGTCGGCAAGCCGCAAATAACCACGGATCAAAATGAACCAGGAGGAAGATCAGCGTCCTGCTGGCGCTGGCGCTCACGCCACAGCTTGATGCCCAGCAACACCACGGGAGTGCTGTGCATCAGCAGATCGAAGATATCCAGGGGCTTGACCAGCTCCCCCGCCATCAGCATCTTGATTTTCTCCCAGACGTGCGGCTCCGGCGTGAACGGCATCAGGCCAAAAAAGGCCGAAGCCAGCACCAGAAACCCCAGGGGTATTTCATCGATCCATTTCATGCGCAGATTTCCAGAGTCAGTTGTTGATAAGGCGCTGCATCTTGTTTGTGAAAGCAGGAGCAAATGTTAATCCGGCGTTGCAACACCGTACTGGCGCCTGCCTGACGCCCCTAATTTATCATTATATATTGAAAGATCGTCGCCCGCTGGCCCGCGGACTGCGTTCGATCCACTGGCTTTAGAATGACTCAAGCGGCGTGGCTCCGCCTTGCCGCGAACCAGCTTGTTCCGCTTCCTTGGGGCCTGTTAACAGATCCTGGTTTTATTTCTCAGTGACGGGGTGAAACATCCGGGTTAAGATCGCCGCTACAAAGCTGCAATTCCCCTTTCATCCGGTACGGAGCAATTCATCCCGTGGCTTCCACCCTGGCGGCAATCATAATTCTGGGTCTGATCGTCATCTTCTGGATGGAAGCGGCCCGCGCCCGCGAGCTGGCCGCCGGCATCAGCCGCGCCGCCTGCGAGAAGGAAAGGTATCAGCTTCTGGATGATGGCGTCTATCTGCAGCGCTTCGCCCTGCGCTGGACCCCCGCCGGTTTGCGCTTCCGGCGCATGTACCGGTTCGACTACAGCATCGACGGCGCCTTGCGCCAGTCGGGCTATGTCCTGCTGCTGGGAACCCAACTGGAAGCGGTGCACATCCAGGGCAGGCACACCATCGAACAGGAGAGCACCCCGGTGGAGGCGCATTCAGAAAAGGCCAAGACAAAAGGCGCCGAAGTCATTCCCTTTCCCAAAAAACGATAGTTACTTGACCACCTTGAGACTGGGACGCCCGCCGGAAGGCGGCGTATCTTCCGGCCCATCGCCCTTGGGCGGCGGCGCGCCTTCCTCTTCCTCCGGGAACAGCATGCCCTGGCCATTCTCCTTGGAATAGATTCCCAGCACGGCAGGCACCGGCAGCAATACATTCATGGGAGAACCGGAAAACCGGGCGCCAAAGGAAATATAGTCGTTTCCCAGCTCCAGATCACGCACCGCGCTGGCGCTGACATTGAGCACGATACGCCCGTCTTCAACGAACTGGCGGGGGATCTCCACGCCTTGGGCATCTGCATTGACCAACAGATGCGGCGTCATGCCGTTGTCGCTGATCCATTGCCAGATGGCGCGAATCAGATAGGGCCGGTTGGAAGTCATTGACATAGAACAACCTCAGAGGCGCATTTCCCTTTCTGCTTCGGTGAGGCTTTTGGCGAAGGCGTCACGCTTGAACAGCCGCGCCGCATAGGCGTTGAAGGTATTGGATGCGCTGCCTTCGAGCTCGATCCCAAGATACGGCAAACGCCACAACAAGGGGGCGATGCTTGCATCCACCACGGAAAATTCATCGCTCATGAAGAAGGGCTTGGCCGCCAGGATGGGGGCGCTTGCGGTGAGACTCTCCCCCAGCTCCTTGCGCGCCCTGGCCGCCGCCTTGCCTCCGGCAAGTATGGTATCCACCCGGCCATACCAGTCCTTTTCCACGCGATAGATGTACATGCGAAACGTGGCCCGGGAAACCGGATCCACTGGCAGCAGTGGCGGATGCGGATAACGCTCGTCCAGATATTCGAGAATGATGCGCGAATCGAACAGCACCAATTCACGATCAACCAGGGTCGGCGCCGTACCATAGGGATTGAGGTCCATTACGTCTTCGGGAAGATTGAGAGGATCGACGTCCACAATATCCACGGTGACATGTTTTTCCGCCAACACCAGGCGTACACGGTGGCTGTGCAAATCTGCAGGATCGGAAAAAAGGGTCATGATAGATCTTCTTGTTACCACTGGCACCTACCTAAGGTTTGGTTTACGGCTGAATCGGCCCCGGAGGATTGGCCGAAAGAGAAGGACCAGGCCTTCTCCGCCATGGATACAGACGCTGAAAAGGCGCACAGTATAGCAGACTGCGCGCCTTTCCGGGCTATGCATCAACTCGCTTCAGGAATCAATGCACGTCTTTCCAGTACTCCTTCTTGAGCATGACCGCCACGACGAAGAACACCAGCAGGAACAACATCACCCAGATACCTAGGCGCTGACGATCCAGCTTGTTGGGTTCCGCCACATGGGTCATGAAGGCGCTCAGATCGCGAACCATCTGGTCGTATTCCTCCACGGACATGCGTCCGGGCTTGGCCAGATTGAGCGCAGTAACATGCTTGTTGCCATGCGCATCGGTCTCGATGGTCGCCTCCTGTACGCCTTGCAGCTCCATCAACACATGGGGCATGCCCACATTGGGGAACACGACATTGTTAACGCCGAAGGGACGGCTTTCATCCACATAGAACCCCTTGAGGTAGGTATAGATCCAGTCCGCACCGCCTCTTCTCAATCTGGCGGTGAGGGTCAGATCAGGGGGCGCAGTGCCAAACCAGGCCGCGGCGTCAAGAGCAGGCATGCTGGTCTTCATTTGCTCGCCAATCTTGTGCCCGCCAAAGATCAGGTTCTGCTCGATTTGCTCTTTGCTCAGGCCAAAATCCTGCATGCGCTCATAACGGAAGTACTGCAGGGAATGACAGCCCTGGCAATAGTTCACGAAATACTTCGCGCCCCTTTGCAGGGATGCATGATCCGTCAGATCGATATCCGCAGACTCCAGTGCGACATTGCCACCGGCGGCGAAGCCGGTCAGCGGCAGCAAAGCCAGGGAAAGGATTGCAATCAACTTTTTCATTTGGTCACCCTCTCTGGTACTGGCTTGGTCTTGTCTATCTTGCTGTAGATGGGCATCGCCAGGAAGAAAACGAAGTACAGTATGGTGCAGATCTGCGACATCAGGGTACCCATGGGCGTAGGCGCCTGCATACCGAGATATCCCAGGATGATGAACACCACCACGAACATGAAAATCATGCCCTTGAAGATGGGGCCCTTGTAGCGAATGGACTTCACCGGGCTCTTGTCCAGCCACGGCAGGAAGAACAACACGGCAATGGCCGCAAACATGGCAATAACACCCCATACCTGGGTGCCGGCGAAACTCGGCACTGCGCGCAGAATCGCGTAGAAGGGCGTGAAATACCATACCGGCGCGATATGCTCAGGCGTCTTCAAGGGGTTTGCCGGCTCAAAGTTCGGCGGCTCCAGGAAATAGCCTCCCATTTCCGGCATGAAGAACACCACCGCCAGGAACAGGATCAGGAAACCGATCACGCCGGCAATATCCTTCACGCTGTAATACGGGTGGAAGGGAATGCCGTCAGCAGGCGCAGTGTCGCTCCACTTGTTGCCCTTGGGGCCTTTCTTGATCTCGATGCCGTCAGGGTTGTTGGAACCGACCTTGTGCAGCGCCACGATATGCACGAACACCAGCGCCGCCAGCACGAACGGCAGCAGGAAGTGCAAGGCGAAGAAGCGGTTCAGGGTCGCATCGGAGATGACGAAATCGCCACGAATCCAGATGGACAGGTCTTCACCGATCACGGGAATGGCCTGGAACAGGTTGATGATTACCTGGGCGCCCCAGTAGGACATCTGTCCCCAGGGAAGCAGGTAGCCCATGAACGCGGTGGCCATCATCACCAGATAGATGATCATGCCGATGATCCATAGCAGCTCCCGCGGCTTGCGGTAGGAACCATACATCAGCCCGCGGAACATGTGCAGGTAAATCACCACGAAGAACGCCGAAGCGCCGGTGGAATGCAAATAACGAATCAGCCAGCCCCAGTTCACATCCCGCATGATGTACTCGACGGAGGCGAAGGCCAGGGTTGCATCCGGCTTGTAGGCCATGGCCAGCCAGATGCCGGTAACGATTTGATTCACCAGCACCAACATCGCCAGGGAGCCAAAGAAATACCAGAAATTGAAATTCTTGGGCGCATAGTATTGCGCCAGATGCTCGTTCCATACCTTGGTGGCAGGGAAGCGCTCATCGATCCAGGTCATGAAGCTCATGATGCACCTCCGTCATCCTCACCAATTACCACCACTGTATCAGACTTGTATTTGTGTATTGGTATCACCAGATTCGTAGGTGCAGGCACCCCCTGGTACACGCGGGCGGCCAGATCGAAACGCGAACCGTGACAGGCGCAGAAGAAACCGCCTTTCCAGTCTTCGCCAAGATCGGCCGGGCCGATCTCGGGCCGATAGGCGGGCGAGCAGCCCAGATGGGTACAGATGCCAACGGCAATCAGGTATTCCGGCTTGATGGAGCGGTGATAGTTCTTGCAGTAATCCGGTTGCTGGGGAACTTCGGAATCCGGATCAAGCAAATGCGCCGTGTTTTCCTTGAGATTCTTCAAGGTCTCTTCGGTACGGCGCACCACCCAGCATACCTTGCCCCGCCATTTGGCGGTCATCATCGCCCCCGGCTCGAGCTTGCTGATGTCAACGGTTTCCGGAGCGCCCAGGGCCTTGGCCCGGGCGCTGGGTTGCCAGTAACTGAGAAAAGGAACGAGAGCAAAGCCCGCGCCTACCGCGCCAAGTCCAGCAGTTGCTGTAATTAGCATGCGGCGTTTTTTTAGATCCACGCCTTGTGAGCTCATGGATGGAATACCCCCAGTAGCAATTAAAAATTCGGGTTTGAGGCTAGATTGAATGCCCCCGGCTTTCAGAATATGCCAGCTTTTATATCCTGAAGATAACGGAGGATTCTCGCCTAATCAGGCCATTTGGTCAAGATCGGTGCGCAGCAAATTTTACCGCCCCGACCCGCCGGGTGTTTCACCAGGCGCTGGCGTTTTCCTGGAGAGATTTGCGCCCGGGCTGTTCGAACAAACAAAAGTTGATGCCATTCATCGACTTGCAGACAACCGGCAAGCCCGACGCCAAGACATGATGCTTTGGCCCGCCCATGTCAACGATGTGGATTGTGATGGACGGGAAATACGCTTACAGAGCCAGAACCGAGGGTGCAGATCGAAACATCCCTACACCGGATTGGGCACATCGACGAACTGGTGCTCTAGATCAAACTTGTTTTCCAGCTCCGCTCCCAGCGCCTGGATGCCATAGCGTTCCGTCGCATGATGACCGGCGGCGATAAAGTGGATTCCCCGCTCTGCGGCAAGATGAAAGCCGCTTTCCGACGCCTCTCCGCTGAGATAGGCGTCAAACCCCAGGTCCGCCGCTTTCTCCAGCCAGGCCTGCGCCCCGCCAGAGCACCAGGCCAGGCGGCGCACCCCATGCGCTCCACCCGGCAGCAGTAACGGTTTGCGGCCGGTGAATTCCTGGACTCGCGCCAGCAATGCATCCACGGCCAGTTCGGCGGGAAACCCGCCTCCCCACAGCAAGCCGTCACCCACTGGCCGGGGATCGACGCAGCCCAGCAACGCCCCCAAGCGCGCATTGTTGCCCAGTTCTTCATGGGCATCCAGGGGCAAGTGGTAGGCGGCCATGCTCATATTCGATGCATACAGCGCCCTCACCCGCCGCCCCTTCACGCCTGTGAGGGGCGCGGCTTCGTTCTTCCAGAAATAGCCGTGATGCACCAGCAGCAGATCCGCCTTCCTTTCCGCCGCCGCCTCGATAAGCGCCAGGCTGGCTGTCACGCCGGTGACAATGCGCTCGACCTTCCGCGAGGCCTCCACCTGCAAACCGTTGGGACAGTAGTCCGCAAAATCGTCGATGGCCAGGCGCGCATCACAATAGTTGATGATTTCATGCAGCGTTGTCATGGCATTGTCCGCGGAGGAAAAAGCGCATGGTAGAATGTAGCGGTCATGAATTTCCAGCGCCTTTTTACCTTTTTCTTCACTTCCGTGGCCACGGGGCTGGCCGCGGCATTTCTGGTGCTCACTTTCTGGCCGCAGCTGCTCACCCCGCCACCCCCCGCGCCTTCTTCCGTTCTCCCGGACAACAACCTGGGCTGGGCCGATGCGGTGACCCTTGCCGAACCTTCGGTGGTCAATATCTACACCAGCAAAATCACCCGAGAAGAAGGCAAACCCCTGTTCAAGAACCCTCTGTTTCAGCATTATTTCGGCGATCCCAGAAGCAAACCCCGCATCCACCGGGAAAACAGCCTCGGCTCCGGCGTGGTCGTGGACCGCAACGGCTATATCCTCACCAATCACCATGTGGTAAAGGATGCCGACAACATTTTTATCGGCACCAAGGGGCAGGCGCAGGTGCCGGCCCGGGTGGTGGGCACCGACCCCGACACGGATCTGGCCGTGATCCAGGCGGCGGGCAAGGATCTGCTTCCCGCCAATCTCGGGCATTCCAGCCAGTTGCGGGTGGGGGATGTGGCGCTGGCCATCGGCAATCCTTTCGGCGTGGGAAAAACCGTTACCCAGGGCATTATCAGCGCCACGGGACGCCATGAGCTGGGATTGGCCACTTTCGAGGATTTCATCCAGACCGACGCCGCCATCAACCAGGGCAATTCCGGCGGCGCCCTGATCAACGCCAGAGGAGAAGTCATCGGCATCAACACCGCCATTATCTCCAGCACCGGCGGCTCCCATGGCATTGGCTTCGCCATTCCCATCGATCTGGCGAAGCAGGTCATGGAGCAGATCATCAAGCATGGCCGGGTCATTCGCGGCTGGATCGGCGCCAGCGGACAGGATCTCGTACCCCTGCTCGCCCAATCTCTCGGACTGCCGGAGGACACCAAAGGCGTACTCCTTTCCGGGGTGCTGGAAGGCGGCCCGGCCGACCAGGCGGGCATCGTGCCGGGGGATATTATCCAAAGCATCAATGGTGAAACAGTGAGCAGCGCCCAGGCGGTCATGAACCAGATTGCCACGGCATCGCCAGGCACCAGCATGGAATTGACGATTTTACGCAACAGCCAACCCATCCTGGTGCAACTGGTGGTGAGCGAACGCCCCAAGGACGTGGATTGACCGCCTTCCCATGCAAAAAAGCCCCGCTTATCCGCACAAAAGAGAAATCGCCCTTTGGCTCGCCATCTACGTTCTGGTGCTGCTGTGGTCCGCCATTGCCCCCAAGGACAGATTCATCTGGTTCCTGGAGGTCTCTCCCGCCCTCATCGGGCTGGTGATTCTCGTCGCCACCTACCGCGTCTTTCCCCTCACCCGCCTAACCTACTGGCTGATCCTCGCCCATTGCATCATTCTCATGGTGGGGGGGCATTACACCTATGCGGAAGTGCCGCTGTTCGACTGGATCCGGGAAACCTTTGGTCAACAGCGCAACAACTACGACAAGCTCGGCCATCTGGCCCAGGGGTTTGTTCCCGCGGCCATTGCCCGGGAGTTGTTGCTGCGGCTGGAGGTCTTGCGCAGTCGGGCCTGGCTGAATTTCTTCATTCTCTGCTTCGTATTGGCCCTGAGCGCGTTCTATGAACTCATCGAATGGTGGGTGGCGGTAGCCAGCGGCGACGAAGCAGTGGCGTTTCTCGGCACCCAGGGCTATGTGTGGGACACCCAGTCCGATATGTTCATGGCCCTGATCGGCGGCATCGCGGCATTGCTCCTGGTTGCCCGCTGGCAGGACAGGCAACTCGCCTGATGAGATGCTCTTCTCTCTCCCGTTTTGATGAAAATTGGTCTTCTCATCATGGCGCATTGCGACGCCGGTTTGTAAGGGAGAAGCTCACCTCATCAGGCTAGCAAATCATCCCCCAGGCCAGTCCCCGGGCCTGGCGCAGGCCAGCATCTTTGGCATTTGCCCGCCCTCCCCTTTCAGCAAAAACAACACCAGGCCCGGCTTTCTTCCTCCACCCGCCAGATTGTCCAGGCAGCCGCCGGGCAATAACAACAGCTTGTTGCCCTGGCCCAGACGGGAGATTCGCTCCAGCAGGGACGCATCACAGCTTTTCAACCCGGGAAGGATCTGGGGCGGGCGGCCGAACACGTCCTCCACATCCGCATCGGCAACGAGGAGATCATAGTCTTCGGGCAAGACCCTCGCCAGCCCTGCCGCCACTGGCTTGCCGTCATCGGCGGAGGACATCAACGCAATGATCCGCCCCTTCTGCCAGTAGCGTTGCAACTGGGTTCTGGCCAGGTCATCCGAGATACTGTTACGGCATACCGCATCCCGGTTCTGGTAGAAATACCAGCCGGTGAAGACCAGCATCAACGCCAGCATGAGGATGCTGGTCCAGTACAACAGGGGAAAGCGCCCCCCCTTAGCCATGGGCGGCAAACGCCCGCAGCAGTTGCAGGAGACGGGCGTTCTCTTCCGGCTTGCCGATGGTGAAGCGCAGGCAGTCTTCCAGCAGGGGATGACTGCCATGGAGTTTCTTCACCAGTACGCCATTGTCCAGCAGATGGTCGAACAGGGCCGCGGCCCGTTCGGGGATGCGCGCCAGCAGGAAATTCGCCTCGGAAGGCCAGACATGAAAGCCGGGCAGGGCCGCCAGGGCCGCCAACATGCGCGTTCTTTCACTACGGATCTGCGCCGTCTGCTCATCCAGCACCTGGTGGTGCTCCAGGGCGAAGCGGGCGCTCTCCTGGGTAAGGACGTTGATGTTGTAGGGCATGCGCAGCTTGTCGATCTCCTCCAGCCAGGCGGACGGCCCGGCCAGCAGGCCCAGGCGCAGGCCCGCCAGGCCCAGTTTGGAGACGGTGCGCATCACCAGCAGGTTGTCGTGCTGCCCCAGACGGGGCAGGAAGCTGTGATCGGTGAAGGGCGCATAGGCTTCGTCCACCACCACCAGGCCGGGGGCCTTCTCCAGCACTTCGAGAATGTCCGCTTCGGCAAACAGGTTGCCCGTGGGATTGTTGGGACAGGCGAGGAACACCAGGGCCGGCCGGTGTTCTTCCAGGGCCTGGCGCAAGGCGGGCATGTCCAGGGAGAAGTCCTCCGCCTGCAGGGGCACGCCCACATAGTCCATGCCGCACCACAGGGCGATCATGCGGTACATGACGAAGCCCGGTTCCACGGACAGGATGCTGCGGCCCTCGCCGCGCAGGGCCAGGGCCAGCATCTGGATGATCTCGTCCGAACCATTGCCCAACAACAAATCCATATCCCCGGGCACCCCCATGGTCTGGCGCAATTGCTCCGCCAGCGCCAGGGCCCGGGGATCGGGATAGCGGTTCACATCCACGCCGCGCAGGCGTTCCAGCCAGGCGGCCTTCATTTCCTCCGGCCAGGGCCAGGGGTTCTCCATGGCATCGAGCTTGATGCGTCCTCCGGCCGGCGGCACATGGTAGGCGGACAGGGCCTGGATGTCCGGGCGTATCCAGGCCCTTGCCTTGTCTTGCGCACTCACGGCTTGAGGCGGTACTCGGCGGACAGGGCGTGGGCAATGAGTCCCTCGCCCCGGGCCAGGGTGGACGCCGTGCGGCCCAAGGTATCGGCGCCCGCCTCGGACACCATGATCAAACTGCTGCGCTTCTGGAAGTCATAGACCCCCAGGGGCGAGCTGAAGCGCGCCGTGCGGCTGGTGGGCAGCACATGATTGGGGCCGGCGCAGTAGTCCCCCAGGGGCTCGGAAGCGTGGCGGCCCATGAAGATGGCGCCTGCATGCTTGATCTTCTTCGCGTATTCCCGGGGTTCTTCCACGGACAGCTCCAGATGCTCGGCGGCAATGTGGTTGGCGATATCCGCCGCCTCGTCCAGATCCGCCACCTTGATGAGGGCGCCCCGGTCGCGCAGGGAGGCGGCAATGATGCCCTTGCGCTCCATGGCGGGCAGCAGCTCGTCGATGGCCTCTTCCACCCGGGCGATGAAATCCGCATCCGGGCACAGGAGCATGGACTGGGAGTCCTCGCCATGCTCGGCCTGGGAGAACAGGTCCATGGCCACCCAGGCGGGATTGGTCTTGCCATCGCAGATGATGAGAATCTCCGAAGGCCCGGCCACCATGTCGATGCCCACCTGGCCGAACACGGCGCGCTTGGCCGTGGCCACATAGATGTTGCCGGGGCCGACGATCTTGTCCACAGGAGGGATGGTGTCCGTGCCCCAGGCCAGGGCCGCCACCGCCTGGGCGCCGCCAATGGCGAACACCTTGTCCACGCCGCAGATATGGGCCGCCGCCAGCACCAGCTCGTTGAGCTCGCCACCGGGGGTGGGCACCACCATGATGAGCTCTTCCACCCCGGCCACCTTGGCCGGCAGGGCGTTCATGAGCACGGAGGAAGGATAGGCGGCCTTGCCGCCGGGCACGTACAGACCCACCCGGTCCAGGGGCGTGACCTGCTGCCCCAGCAGGATGCCGTCGGCTTCCTCGTATTCCCAGCTGGTCATTTTCTGGTGCCCGGCATAGGCGCGCACCCGCTCGGCGGCATGGGCCAGGGCCTGCTGCTGGTCTGCGGGAATGCTGTTCCAGGCGAGCTCCAGACGGGCAACGGGAATTTCCAGATCCGCCGCATCCTCCACCTGCCAGCCGTCAAAGCGATTGGTGAACTCCACCAGGGCGGCATCGCCTTCGGCACGGATGCGGGCGATGATGTCGTTCACCGTGTCGTTCACGGCCTTGTCCGATACATTGTCCCAGGCCAGCAACTCGTCCAGTCTCGCCTGGAAGTCCGCCGCGCCGGAATCCAGTTTGTGTATGTCAGCCATCGACTGCCTCCGCCAGGTTTTCCACCAGGGCGATAATGGTTTCATGTTTCATCTTCCAGCTCGCCTTGTTCACCACCAGGCGCGAGCTGATGTCCATGACCTGCTCCAGGGGCACCAGGCCATTGGCCTTGAGGGTGTTGCCGCTCTCCACCAGATCCACGATGAGATCGGACAGACCCACCAGGGGCGCCAGTTCCATGGAGCCATAGAGCTTGATGATCTCCACCTGCTGGCCCTTGGCGGCGAAGTGCTGCTTGGCCGCCTTGACGTACTTGGTGGCGATGCGCAGGCGCTGGCCGTCCAGACTGGCGCCGGGATGCCCGGCCACCATGAGGCGGCATTTGGCGATCTGCAGATCCAGGGGTTCGTACAGGCCTTCCCCGCCATGCTCGACGAGGGTGTCCTTGCCGGTGACGCCCAGATCCGCCGCACCCCACTGCACATAGGTGGGCACATCCGTGGCGCGGATCAGCACCACCTTCACCGCATCGATGTTGGTGTCCAGGATCAGCTTGCGGCTGGTGTCCGGGTCGTCCCGCAATTCGATACCCACCCCGGCCAGCAAAGGCAAGGTGTCCTTGAGAATACGCCCTTTGGGCAGGGCAACGGTTATGGGTGACTGAAATTTCACTGCTGTTCAATCCGGAAGTCGCCGGATCTTTCCTCCCAGACCTGCCAGTTTTTCTTCAATGTTCTGATAACCCCGGTCGATATGGTAGATGCGATCCACCACGGTCTCGCCTTTGGCCACCAGTCCGGCCAGCACCAGGCTGGCTGACGCCCGCAGATCCGTCGCCATCACCGGCGCGCCCGTCAGCTTCTCGATTCCGGCAACAATGGCGGTGTTGCCCTCGAGCTTGATGTTCGCTCCCATGCGCTGCATTTCCTGCACATGCATGAAACGGTTTTCGAACACGTTTTCCGTGATCGTACCCACGCCTTCCGCCACCGCGTTCAAGGCCGTGAACTGGGCCTGCATGTCCGTGGGAAAAGCCGGGTAGGGCGCAGTATGAATATCCACGGCGCGGGGACGTTTGCCCTGCATGTCCAGTTCGATCCAGTCCTTGCCAATCTTCAGCTTCGCTCCGGCTTCACGCAGTTTGGCCAGCACCGCATCCAGCAGGTTCGGGTCGGTATCCCGCACCGTAACACGACCATGGCTGATGGCGCCAGCCACGAGGAAGGTTCCCGTCTCGATACGATCCGGCATCACGGAATAGGAGGTGCCGCGCAGGCGCTCCACGCCGCGTATGACGATGGTATCCGTTCCTGCGCCTTCGATGTCGGCCCCCATGCTGACAAGGCATTTGGCCAGATCCACCACTTCCGGCTCCCGCGCCGCATTTTCGATCAGGGTCTTCCCTTCCGCCAGGGTGGCCGCCATCATCAGGTTTTCGGTGCCGGTGACCGTTACCACGTCCATCACCAGACGCGCACCCTGCAAGCGCTTGGCGCGGGCCCTGATATAGCCGCCATCCACCGAGATATCCGCCCCCATGGCGCGCAGACCGTCCAGGTGCAGATTGACAGGGCGGGAGCCGATGGCGCAGCCGCCGGGCAGGGAAACGTCCGCCTGGCCGAAACGCGCCAGCAGGGGACCAAGCACCAGAATGGAGGCGCGCATGACCTTCACCAGCTCGTAGGGAGCGGAAAAACTATTGATGCTGGAGGGGTCGATTTCGATGGTCATGCGCTCATCGACGGTAATGCCCACCCCCATGCGCCCCAGCAGGCCAATGGTGGTGGTCACATCCTGCAGATGCGGAACATTACTCAGGCGCACAATACCGTCACTCAACAGCGCAGAAGCCAGAATCGGCAACGCCGCATTCTTGGCGCCGGAAATCCGCACCTCGCCCTCCAAGGGCGCGCCGCCGGAAATTACGAGCTTATCCATTCATCATGGCCTGGTTACGCGAAAGAACGGGGCATGATAATAAACTTTCCCCGCCGGCGCTACGCTTCCAGAAGTTCCAGCACATTGCTGACCTTCGCCAGGGCCTGCAGATCTTCGGGAATCTGCTCATAATGCAGTTCACAGCCCACCTTCCGCGCCTCGTCCTGCCCCTGCAACAGCAAGGCCAGGGCCGCGCTGCTGGCGCTTTCCACTCCTTCCAGGGAAACCACCAGCTGTTTGCTGGCGTGGATCTGCGCTGCCATTTCCCGCCACAGATCCGGTACGGTGGACAAGTTCAACACCCCGCTCAGTTGCCATCGGGACATAAAATCAGCCGCCCCGCAGCTTTTGGTTATGCGCTTTGAGGGTATTGATCAGGCCATCGATGCCGCCTTTTTTTACCTCGGCGGCGAAATTGCCCCGATAGTTGGACACCAGGCTCACGCCATCCACCACCACATCGTAGATCTTCCAGTCGCCGTTGTCCTGCCGGTACAGCCGGTAGTTGATGGGAACCGGAGGCGCGCCGCCATCATGCACCCGGGTAAAAACAGTCACCCGCTTGTCTTCCGGTTTTCCTCGATACGGCAGATACTCGATCTTCTGATCCGAATAATTGAGCAGGGTGGTTGCATAGGTCCGCACCAGCAATTCCTGGAACTCATGGGCCAACTGTTCTTTCTGTTCCTCCGTCGCCCGCCGCCAGTATTTTCCCAGGGCGCCGCGGCTCATGAGGCGAAAATCGAAATGCGGCAGCACCTTTTTGTACACCAGGGCATAGATACCGCTGCTGTCTTTTTCCAGCTCGGCCTTGCGGGCGCGCACCTGCTCCAGCACATAGTCCGCCGTGGAGCGAATCAGCTCCACCGGCTGCGGATCCGCCGCCTGCACTCCGCCACCGGCAAGCAGCAACACACACAGAATGAATCCCTTCCCCATCATTTTTCTCCTCCCTGCGCCTTGCTAAAGATAAATTGACCGATGATTTCCTCGAGCACCAGGGCAGATTGGGTGATTTCAATTTCACTGCCGTCTTTCAGCACCACGTCGCTGCCACCGGGATCGAGGCCGATATACTGCTCGCCCAGCAACCCGGCGGTAAGAATCTTGGCATAGGTATCTTCGGGAATCTGGTCATAGTTTGCATACACGTCCATGTCCACCACCGCCTGAAAGCGCTCCTTGTCGAAGCCGATCCCAACCACGCGGCCAATCTCGACGCCCGCCATGGTTACGGGCGCCTTCGCCTTGAGGCTGCCTATATTGTCAAAACGCGCCGTAACGCGGTAGCTTTCGCCGGTGTTTATGGTGCCCAGGTTGCTGACCTTCATCGCCAGAAAAAACAGCGCCAGCAAACCAATGGCCATGAATACACCCACCAGGATTTCTGTTTGTTTTACATGTTTCATTATTTGTCCCTAGTCGAACATAAGCGCCGTCAAGGCAAAATCCAGCGCCAGCACCGCCAAAGAGGAATGCACCACGGTGCGGGTGGTGGCGCCGCTGACGCCGGCGGAAGTCGGCACACTGTTATACCCCTGAAATATTGCAATCCACACACAGGTGAAACCAAACACCAAACTCTTTATGACACCGTTCATCAGGTCTTCGTTCCAATCGATTCTCGCCTGCATCTGCCCCCACCAGGCGCCATCGTCCACGCCCAGCAGGCCCACGCCCACGAACCAGCCCCCCAGCACCCCCAGGGCGCTGAACAACGCCGCCAGCAGCGGCATGGAGATGAAACCGGCCAGAAAGCGCGGCGTAAGCACCCGCCGCACCGGATTCACCGCCATCATTTCCAGCCCGGACAGTTGCTCGGTCGCCTTCATCAGGCCAATTTCCGCCGTCAGCGCAGATCCCGCCCGCCCGGCAAACAGCAGGGCGGTGACCACCGGCCCCAGTTCGCGCACCAGGGAAGCGGCCACCATCACCCCCAGGGTGGCCTCCGCCGCGAATTGGGAAAGTATGTAATAGCCCTGCAGGGACAGCACCATGCCCACGAACAGGCCGGAAACGGCGATGATCAGCACCGTCAGCACGCCGACGGAGAACAGCTGCTCCAGCAGCAGGCGCGGGCGGCGCAGCACTTCTCCCATGCTGGCGAGCACCTGCACCAGCAACAGACTGGCGCGCCCCAGATGGCGCACGGAATCGATGCCGAAGCGCCCGAGCCTTGCAATCGCCTCCGTCACGCCGGCTCTCCAAACAAGTCCGCCTGCAAGGGCGGTGCGGGATAATGAAAGGGCACCGGGCCATCGGGAAGCCCGTGCATGAACTGGCGCGTCCACTCCGAACCGGATTCCCGCAATGATCTGGGGTCGCCTGATTCCACCACCCGGCCATCGGAAATCACATACAGCAGATCAGCAATGGCGCTGGTTTCCTCCACATCATGGGAAACCACGATGCTGGTCAACCCGGCAGCGTCATTGAGCTGGCGAATCAGTTTCACCAGCACGCCCATGGAAATGGGATCCTGGCCGGTGAAAGGCTCGTCATACATGATCATCATGGGATCCAGAGCAATGGCCCGGGCCAGGGCCACCCGCCGCGCCATGCCGCCGGACAGTTCCGAAGGCATCAGCTTCCGCGCCCCGCGCAGGCCCACGGCTTCCAGCTTCAGCAAAACCAGCTTGCGCAGCAGCGCTTCATTGAGGCGGGTGTGCTCGCGCAGGGGAAAGGCGACATTCTCGAACACGTTCAGATCCGTGAGCAGGGCCCCGCTCTGAAACAACATGCCCATGCGCATGCGCAGGCGGTATAGCTCCTTCATGTTCAGCTGGTGTACATCCAGCCCATCCACCTCCACCGTGCCCTGATCGGGGCGCAACTGGCCGCCGATGAGCTTCAGCAAGGTGGTTTTGCCCGTACCGGACGGCCCCATGATGGCCGTGATCCTGCCCCGGGGGATCTCGATATTCAGCCCGGAAAAGATCTTGCGCTCGCCACGACTGAAATACAGATCACGAATACGCACCAAAGAAGCCGTTCCCTGCCCGGGCGCGTCGTTTTGCCCCCCGGCGGAAAGCTGCACGGCCCGTTGCCGCGACGCTTCTGTGGATTTGGACTCTCTGCGGGACATGGACTCTCAAATGCATGCACAAAAGGAAATCATTGTCCGCACCCAACCTTCCGGGGTCAAGAGAAATCACAGCATTACGATACGGGATGCTATGCTTTGCCGAAACAGACAAGGAGCAAACGAGCACATGGCCGATATCCTGCCCTTTCGCCAGCCCAAAGCCGGGGAGAAACACCGGGGCAACACCCTTTGCCGCAACGGACACCACAAATGGGCGATTGACAAGGAAAGAGTGTTCGACACCAAGCAGGGAAAGTTGGTGACCCGTTTGCGATGCCGGCGTTGCAACGCAGTAAAAACGAGGCTTCTCTGAACCGACCCGTATGGCAGATACAAAACAGCCCCGGCACAGCGGGGCTGTTTTTTCTGCCGGGCTTAAGGCCGTTTCCGCTTATTCAGCAGAAGCCTTCACCACCATGTTGGCGGATTGAATGTAGGCCACCTTTCGGGCCAGCGTTTCCATCCGGGATGCCAGACGATCCAGTTTCGCCATCTTGCCGGACAACTGCTGCTCCAGACTGGCGATGCGTTGTTCCTGCTTGCGCATGTAGGCGTAGGCGTCACCGGCGCCCAGGCCCACGGCGGTATTGACCCGTTTGACGCCCTGATCATCAGAAGACTCCCAGGCGCGCCCCACGGCCAGCCGGTAGTCTTCAGGCGTCATCCGCTCCACAGGCACCGCCACGCCAACACCGTCATTGCGCCCGGATGCGACGATGTAATCCCCGGCCTTTACCACTCCGGAAACCTTGACGGGCACCTGCCCCATCATGGCGACCAGGGCGTACTGATCGCGTTTTTCGAAGCCGGGATCATTGCCGGCAAAGGCCGGTGCGGTGGAAATGACCTGTACATACTCGGCTTTGTCCAGATCGCGACTCACCTTGCCGGCGACAATACCCACAATATCGCCGGCCTCCATGGTTTCTTCCGCATTCAGCCGTGGAATCCACTCGGCGAAGTCAGCCGAACTGGTGTTGTAGGTAACCCCGCCGGCAGTGTTCCCCTCCACAGATCCCACCGCATTACTCGCCGCATTTCCACCCGCATAAAAAGTAATGAAATTGTCGGCGGTACTGGGAGCGCTTTCATTTGGCATGGACAAGGCCAAGACATGGACGTTCCGCCCGTTTGGCTCCGTATTTTCGATAATGGCCACATGGTTGTCCATTGCCCGCACTCCTCCGGAGGTATAATAGCCATTGATGCTCCCGGTCGCGAACAATGCCACCCCCCCACCTTGTGTGGCGGCATCTCCCTGGGGAGAGGTGTTACTGGCGTAAACGCCGTAGCCATTGACCCGGTTGGTGGTGCCGTAAACACCGTAAGTAACCGCCGGAAAAGGGGGCGGCCCTGCATCCGCGCGACCGTACACGCCATAGGCTTCGAACTCGGCATCCACCGCCAGCTTGGCTTCTATCTGCGTATTGTGCGAAGTACCCCAAAGCGCCATGTTTTCATAGGACACGCCCCCTATGACACTCGAGTAATTCAGCAGCACATCGATACCCGCAGACGTGAATCTTCCTCCCGCAGACTGCAGGTTGAAAAAACTGTCTTCATAGATCTTCGCCTGACCAGTCACCTCGAACCTTGCAGGATAGCTCGCGGCCGCCTCGCGCACGACAGCATCTCCCTTGCCGGCATCCGCTCTGTCCAGCACCTCGGAATGGGTCGTCAGGATGCGCTTGATGGTTTCCGGGGTCAGGGTGATGCCTGCATAATTCGCCATTTCTTGCAGCATCTTCGCATCTTCATCATGCGCCTGGACGATTCCCGCATCCCCATCAACCGGCTCAGCGGCAACAGCAGACGCTCCAGTCATGACAAGCGCCAGGGCAGATGATGCAAGCCCGTTTCGAAAAAAACCATCATTCACACACTGCTTTTTCGTAGTTCTGTCAAACATTTGTTTTTCCTCTTACACCGTGATTATTGACTTCGAACACTCCGTCTTCTTATAGTCTAGATCACGCATGCAAAATTATCTGATTATTCTCAATAACTTGATTCATAAGGGAAAAACCCTCTTTCCTCAGCATATTTACTCCAGCGTCATAAACGATGGGGTAAATTTGGCAGGTCTTCTTTCGTGCGTGTTACCATGGACGAAAAAATGAACGCCCGAAATCCGCCCGTGAAGCCCTTACCCGAAATCAGCACATCCGAAGCCCGGCAGCTCAAGGAGCTGGGGCTGGCCGTAATCCGCGTCGAAGCCGAAGCCGTCAGGGATCTGGAAAGGCAGGTGGACGGGCATTTCGTGCGCGCCTGCCAGTTCATGCTGCATTGCACCGGGCGCATCGTGGTTACGGGCATGGGAAAATCCGGGCACATCGGCAACAAGATCGCCGCCACCCTGGCGAGCACCGGCAGCCCGGCCTTTTTCATGCACCCGGGCGAGGCCAGCCACGGCGATCTGGGCATGATTACCGCAGGGGATGTGGTGCTGGCCCTGTCCAATTCCGGAGAAACGGCGGAAATCGTCACCATTCTGCCCATCATCAAGCGCCTGGGCATTCCCCTGATCAGCATGACCGGCAACCCCGACTCCACCCTGTCGCGGGAGGCGGATGTGAATATCGACGTGAGCGTTTCCCGCGAGGCCTGCCCCCTGGGCTTGGCTCCCACCGCCAGCACCACGGCGGCGCTGGCCATGGGCGACGCCCTGGCGGTGGCCCTGCTGGAAACCCGCGGCTTCACCGAGCTGGATTTCGCCCGCTCCCACCCCGGCGGCAGCCTGGGGCGCAGGCTGCTGCTGCATGTAGGCGATATCATGCACAAGGGCAACAAGATTCCCCAGGTCAGCGAGCAGGCTACCATCAGCCAGGCCTTGATGGAGATGACCGCCAAGGGGCTGGGCATGACGGCAGTGGTGGACGAGGGACAGCGCGTCAGTGGAGTGTTTACCGATGGCGATTTGCGCCGCACCCTGGATCGCGGCGTGGACCTGCACAGCACGCCGGTGACCGAAGTCATGACCCGGGGCGGCGTCACCACCCAGAGCCAGAGCCTGGCCGCGGAAGCCCTGAAACTCATGGAAGACAACAAGATCAGCGGCCTGCTGGTGATCGATGACAGCAAGAATCTGATCGGCGCGCTCAATATGCACGACCTGCTCCGCGCCGGCGTAGTCTGAAAGAGGAAGACAAGCAATGCAGGACATCCTGGAAAAAGCGGCACAAATCAAACTGGTCATCTTCGACGTGGACGGCGTTCTTACGGACGGCAGCCTGTACCTTGGCGACGACGGGCAGGAATACAAGGCTTTCAATTCCCTGGACGGTCACGGCATGGTGATGCTCCAGCAAACCGGCGTGCAGATCGGCATCATCACCGGCCGCACCTCGAAGGTGGTGGAGATCCGCATGCACAGCCTCGGGATCAGCCATCTGTACCAGGGACAAAGAGACAAGCATCCCGCCTACTGCGAACTGAAACACCAGCTGGGTCTGGAGGACAACCAGATCGCCTATGTGGGCGACGACGTAGTGGATTTGCCGGTAATGAGCCGCGTGGGGCTGGCGATTGCGGTTCAGGACGCCCATGCCTTCGCCAAGCAACATGCCCACTGGATCACCTCGGCCCCCGGCGGCAAGGGCGCGGCCCGGGAGGTTTGCGAGCTGATCATGGAAGCCCAGGGCAAGCTGCACTCCCATCTGGAAAGCTACCTCCGCTGATGTATATCCGGCTGCTGCTGGCCGTACTGCTGACGCTGCTGGGCGTCATCTGGTGGGCCTCGCGCCCGGATCCCGCCCTCCCCGCCGGGGATACCGTGGACAGGGAACAGCTCCAGGACTATTTCGTGCAGCAACTGGAGCTGCGCCAGTTCGATGAACAGGGCGCACTCAGGCATGTATTGCGGGCGCAACAACTACAGCACTATCTCGAATCCGGCATTACCCGCCTGGCGCTGCCGGAATATATACTCTATGCCGACAAGGAACCCAGCCTGCGCATCGAAGCGGCGCAGGGGACGCTTTCACGGGACCAGTCCCTGCTGCAACTCCAGGGCGAGACCGACATTCACTGGCAGGGTGATGAAACCCAGCCCCCCATGCGCATTCTCACTTCCGACCTGAACATACAGCCACAACGCGAATATGCCGAAACCGCTGCGGCGGTGACTGTCACCAGCGCCGAAAACTGGATAGAATCCGTTGGCATGCAGGCCTGGCTGAAGTCCCCGGGTCGCATCCGTTTTCTGGCTCAGACGAGGGCCCATTATGTTGCTCAATAAATGCCGTATGCTATTGACGTTGGTTTTGCTGTCCGCCGCCCCGGCAACCATGCTGGCCCTGCCCTCCGACAAGGATGCGCCAGTGGAAATCGAGGCCGACAGCGCCGACATCGATCAGGCCAGCCATACCACAACCTATCGCGGCAAGGTGAAGATACGGCAAGGCTCCATGCAACTACAGGCCGACAAGGTGGTGATCACCTACAGGAACAAAAAACCGGGGAAACTCATCGCCACCGGCAAGCCGGCGACATTCCGCCAGCGCCCGGCAAAAGACAAGCCCTGGGTGACGGGACAGGGCGCGCGCATCGTCTATGATATCAACAGCGAAGAGCTGGTTCTCCATGGCGACGCAGTGCTGACCCAGAATAACGACAGTTTCCGCAGCGACCGCATCGTCTACGACCGGGTCAAGGCGCGCCTCAAGGCCGGCGCCGCGGCCAAGGGCTCGGACCGGGTCAAGGTCATCATCCATCCGCAAAATACGCAATGAGCTTTCTCAGCGCCGAGGGACTGGTAAAGAAATACCGGGGAAAAGCCGTGGTGAACGGCGTCAGCCTGCATGTGGACGAAGGCGAAGTGGTGGGGTTGCTCGGCCCCAATGGCGCGGGCAAAACCACTTGTTTCTACATGATCATGGGACTGATCCCCGTGGATGCCGGCAGCATCAACCTCGGCGGCAGGGATCTGACCTCCCGCCCCATGCATGTCCGCGCCCGCCACGGCCTGGGCTATCTCGCCCAGGAGCCGTCCATTTTCCGGCGGCTGAATGTCGAGGAAAATATCCTGGCGGTGCTGGAAATCAGTGAAAAGCGGCCAAAAAAGGATCGCCAGGCGCGTTGCGACGCACTGCTGGCCGAATTCGGCATTTCCCACCTGCGCAAGCACCTGGCCATCAGCCTTTCCGGCGGCGAACGCCGCCGCCTGGAAATCGCCCGCTGCCTGGCCTCCCGGCCCAGTATCATCCTGCTGGACGAGCCCTTTGCGGGGGTGGATCCCATCTCTGTCTCGGACATACAGCAAATTGTTGAAAATCTTGCAAAAACAGGGATCGCCATATTGATCACGGATCACAATGTACGGGAGACCCTGGGGATCTGCCAGCGCGCCTATATCGTTTCCGAAGGCGCAGTGCTGGCCCAGGGAGCCCCCCGGGAAATCCTTGCCCACGAAGAGGTGCGAAGCACCTATCTGGGGGAACATTTCCGCTTATAACCTGACCTGCATCAAGCATTGGCATTTCGGAAATTACCCCGGCTTGCGCTAAACTATAAGAAAAAGGAGCCGTTAATACACTCATGAATTCATACCTTACGCCTGGAACACCCTGCGGTCGCACTGAACATCCTTTCAACCATCCGTTACTGGCCGCTCCCTCCGCCTCGTTCCCCGGTATGCCGCAACAACAAGACAAAGGGCCGTTTATCCGCTAATGAAAGCCTCCATTCAGCTCCGCCTGGGTCAAAACCTCACCATGACCCCGCAACTGCAGCAAGCGATCAAGCTGCTGCAACTTTCCACACTGGAGCTCAAACAGGAAATACAGGAAGCGCTGGAATCCAACCTCATGCTGGAAATCGAGGAGGATGGGGGCGAAGATGCGCCTGCGCCCAGCGAAAAAACCGCGGAGGCCGAACCCGCCGCCCAGGAAGAGACGGAACTCCAGAGCGGTACGGAAACCATCCCGGATGAACTGCCCGTGGACGCCAACTGGGAAGATCAGTACGACATCCCGGTAACGCGCACCCAGGCAAGCAGCAACGAGGAACACAGCGACTACCTTTCCCGGGAGAGCAACACCGAAACCCTGCAGGACTATCTGCACTGGCAGCTCAACCTGACGCCTTTCAGCGAGGAAGACCGCGCCATCGCCACCGCCCTCATCGACGGCATTTCTCCGGACGGCTACCTGGATGCGCCCCTGGAAGAAATCATCGCCGACATGAACGATGAAGAAATCGGCATGGAAGAGGTGCTGACCGTACTGCACCGCATCCAGCATTTCGATCCGCCGGGGGTCGCCGCACGCAATCCCCAGGAAAGCCTGCTGTTGCAACTGGAGCAGCTCCCTGCGGATCAAACAGTGAAAAACAAGGCGAAAAAACTGCTGCAGGATCACTTCGACCTGCTCACCAGCGGCAATGAACCGCGCATCCGCAAGCTGCTGCGCATGACCCCGGAGCAGGCGCAGGCGGTATTCAACCTGATCCGTTCTCTCAATCCCCGCCCCGGCTCCAGCATATCCCCCGCGGATACCCGCTATGTGGAACCGGATGTGTTCGTGGAAAAGAAAGACGGGCGCTGGCTGGTGTCCCTGAATCCGGAGGCCATGCCCAAGCTGCGGGTCAACGCCGAATACGCCGCCCTGGTCAAACGCGCGGACAACAGCAGCGACAACACCACCCTGAAAGACCACTTGCAGGAAGCACGCTGGTTTCTCAAGAGCCTGCAGGGCCGCAATCAGACCCTGCTGAAGGTGGCGACACGCATCGTGGAAGTGCAACAGGCTTTCTTCGATCATGGGGAGGAAGCGATGAAACCCCTGATTCTCAAAGATGTCGCCGAAGCCGTGGAAATGCACGAGTCCACCATTTCCCGCATCACCACGGGCAAATACATGCACACCCCCAAAGGGGTGCTGGAATTCAAGTATTTCTTTTCCAGCCATGTCAGCACCGACAATGGCGACCAGGCATCCGCCGTCGCCATTCGTGCCTGTATCCGCAAGATCATTCTCGCGGAAGACCCCCAAAAACCCTTGTCCGACAACAAGATCGCCACCATGTTGTCGGAAAGCGGCTTCAAGGTAGCGCGGCGCACCGTCGCAAAATACCGGGAAGCAATGGCAATCCCGCCATCCAACGAACGTAAACGTCTCGTTTAATCAAGGAGAATACTATGCAACTGAGCGTAACCGGTCACCACATAGAACTCACAGACGCCCTACGCAACTATGTAGAAGAGAAGATCAAGCGCATCGAGCGCCACTTTGATCACGTCACCAACGTACATGTCATCCTCAGCGTGGAAAGGCACATGCAGAAGGCGGAAGCCACCGTCCACGTCAGCGGCGCCGATGTTTTTGCAGAAGCGACGGAAGAAGATTTGTACGCAGCCATAGACGGCCTGGTGGACAAGCTTGACCGGCAGATCCTCAAACACAAGGAAAAGATCCAGAAGCGCGCCCGCGGCAATGGCGGCGCTAGGGCTATACTGGCGGAAATGCCGGAATAACCCGGAACAGGCATCAGGAAAACCTGCTGCATTCCACCCAACCTGCTGGAATCTCCCGAAGCGCCTCTTTCCGGCGCGGGAGATTCCCGGAACCGATACCACCATCATGCTACCTGAAGATTTGCTGCAGCCGGATCAGATCAAACTCTCGAACACCACATCGAGCAAGAAGCGCGCCCTGGAGACCGTGGCCGAACTGCTCGCCGCCGGCACCAACACCCCCAGCGCGGAAGCCATCTACGAAAAACTCCTGGACCGGGAGCGTCTGGGCAGCACCGGCATGAACCATGGCATTGCCCTGCCCCATGCCCGCATCAAGGGCATCAGCAAACCCACCGGCGCCTTCCTGCATCTGGCCACTGGCGTGGATTTCGACTCCCTGGACGGCGAGCCAGTGGATCTGGTATTCGGCCTGCTGGTGCCGGAGCAAGCCACGGAAGCCCACCTGGAGCTCCTCGCAGAGCTGGCCCGGCTGTTCAGCAATCCTCAGCTATGCGCCCAGATCCGCCGCGCCACCAGTGAAGAGCAGGTGTTGCAACTGCTGAACCCGCCCCCCCTGGCCGATGCAGCATCAGATCACAGTTAACGACCTCATCGACGCCCTTCAGGAGCGTCTGAGGCTGCGCCTACTGGCGGGCAGGAAGGGCCTGGGCAATGTCATCTTCGACGCTGAAATCGAAAAATCCGACCCCATCATCGCCGGCCCGCTGAACTACATTCATCCCAGCCCGGTGCAGATCATCGGCCCCAAGGAGAAAAAATACCTCACCAGCCTCAGCAGCGAAGACCAGCAGGCGGCCTTGATGCGGCTGTTCTCCGCCAAGCCCGCCGCCATCTTGCTGAGCAACAGGCTCAAATCCATCAAGGCCCTGGAAGACATGGCGGAAAAACACAACACGCCGCTCCTGGCCTCCTCCCTCAAGGACGCGCAGGTGCTGGACAACCTCCAGTACTATGCCGCCCGCTTCTTCGCCAGGAAAACCACCTTGCACGGCGTGTTTCTGGAAGTGCTGGGCATGGGTGTGCTGCTCACCGGCCACTCCGCCGTGGGCAAGAGCGAGCTGGCCCTGGAGCTGATCATCCGCGGCCACCGGCTGATTGCCGATGATGTCACCGAGTTCCGCCGCATCGCCCCGGACATCGTCAGCGGCAGCTGCCCGCCCCTGTTGCGGGAATTCCTCGAAGTGCGCGGCCTGGGCATTCTGAACATTCCCGCCATGTTCGGAGACAGCGCCACCAAACACAGCAAATACCTGCACTTCATCGTGCACCTCAAACGCATGAAGCTGCAGGAAATCGCAGACATGGAACGCCTGCGCGGCGTGGGCCGTTACCGCAATGTACTGGGAGTGGAAATCCCGGAGATCACCGTACCTGTGGCGCCGGGGCGCAACCTGGCGATTCTGGTGGAAACCGCCGTCAGAAACCACATCCTGAAACTGAAAGGCTATGACGCCGCCGAGCTGTTCATCCAGCGGCAGCAGCAAGCCATCGAGGAAAGCAGCTCATGAGCATCGGTATCCTGCTCATCACTCACCCCGGCATCGGCGAGGCACTGCTGAGAAACGCCTGTGAGCTCGTAGGCTCCTGCCCGCTGCGCATACAGTGTGTGGATATTCCCCTGGAAGGCGATACAGACGAGCTGCAGCAACTCACCCGCCGGCAGGCGCGGGATCTGGATGACGGCAGCGGGGTGCTGGTGCTCACCGACGCCTTCGGCGCCACCCCCAGCAATATCGCCTGCCAGCTTACCGGCGAACTGGAGGCGAATGTGGTCTCCGGCCTCAACCTGCCCATGCTGATCCGGGTGTTCAACTACGCCAGCGACGACCTGCAATCCCTGACCCACAAGGCCGCCGATGGCGGCATGCGCGGCATTCAGGTGGCCCGCGCAAAAGGAGTTTGCAGATGAAATCCACGCAGATCATCGTCCCCAACAAACTCGGGCTGCACGCCCGCGCCGCCGCCAAGCTGGTGGGCGCCGCCAGCAAATTCTCGGCGGAAGTCTATGTCGAAAAGGACGGCAACCGCATCAACGGCAAAAGCATCATGGGCGTGATGATGCTTGCCGCCAGCAAAGGCACGGAGATCACCATCATCACGGATGGAAAAGATGAAGAAAGCGCTCTGGAGGCGCTCATCACACTCGTCCGCGACGGCTTTGGAGAAGAGCAATGACCCTGGCGATTCAGGGCATCGGGGTAGACACCAGCATCAGCACCGCCATCGGCAAGGTATTGATGCTCTCCCGGGGCAATATCCAGGCCGAACCCGGCATGATTCCGCACAATCAGATCGAGGCGGAAATCAGCCGTTTTCTCCGCGCCGTGCAACAGGCATCCGCACAACTGCAGGATGTGCGCAAGCAAATCCCCGAGGACACGCCCGCGGACATCCTGGAATTCATCGACACTCACCTGCTGATGCTGGAGGACAAGGCCATCTCCGAGGCCCCGGTGCAGACCATCCGCGAGGAGGGCTGTTCCGCCGAGTGGGCGCTGCAACTGCGCCGCGACCAGATGATGCGGGTGTTCGAGGACATGGAAGACGCCTACCTGCGCACCCGCAAGGATGACCTGGATCATGTGGTCAACCGCATTCTGCATATCCTCCAGGGCGGCAAGAACAGCGACCCCACGGAAATCTCCGGGCACATCATCGTCTCCGAAGACCTCACCCCGGCGGACGCCATCATGCTGCATCACCGCGGCGCGACCGGCTTCGTCACCGAGTATGGCAGCCCCATGTCCCACACCGCCATTCTCGCCCGCAGCCTTGGCATTCCCGCCGTGGTGGGCGCCCACGGGGCCACCAGCCAGCTGCGTTCCGGAGAGCTGGTGGTCATCGACGCCCGGCACGGCAGCGTACTGGCCGGTTGTGACGACAGCTGCCTGCTGTTCTTCCGCCAGCGGCTGGAACAGGAACAGGCGCGCCGTCACGCCCTGCACAATCTCAAGGATGCGCCGGCGATCTCCCTGGACGGAAGGAAAATCGAGCTGCTGGCGAATATCGAACTTCCCGAAGATACGGAAACCGCCGTCGAAGGCGGCTGCCGTGGCGTGGGCCTGTACCGCACCGAGTTCCTGTACATGAACCGGGAAGAGTTGCCCACGGAAGAAGAGCATTTCCTGGCCTACAAACAGGTGGTCGAAGGCATGCGGGAACAACCCGTCATCATTCGCACCCTGGATCTGGGAGCGGACAAGCAATGCGAGCACCAACCGCAACCCACCTCCTGCACCAATCCCGCATTGGGCCTGCGCGCCATTCGCCTGTGCCTGAAAGAAACCGGCATCTTTCGCACCCAGATCCGCGCCATCCTGCGGGCCTCCGCATTGGGCAACGTGCAATTGATGATCCCCATGCTCACCAATTTGTGGGAAGCGCGACAAGCCAGGCGAATCATCGACGAGGAGCTGCAATCACTGTTGCACCAGGGCGTCGAGATCAACCCGCAAATTCCCGTAGGCGCCATGATCGAAACCCCGGCCGCGGCGCTGACGGCGGAAAGCTTCGCCCGGATGTTCGATTTTCTCTCCATCGGCACCAATGACCTGATCCAGTACGCCCTGGCGGTGGATCGCGCGGACGACGGCGTCAACCACCTCTATGACGCCCTGCATCCCGCCGTCATCATGCTGATTCAGCAAGTGGTGCAGGCCGGCATCACCACGGGCAAGCCGGTGGCCATGTGCGGTGAAATGGCGGGTACGCCGAAGTACATTCCCCTGTTGCTGGGCATGGGCCTGAAGAGCCTGAGCATGCATCCGGCGTCCCTGCCGGAAGCCAAACAGCTGATACGCAACCTGAACATCACGCACCTGGAGCAAAAGACCGCTCTGATCCTGCAAAACCTGCTGCATGAAGACCTGGAAAAGGCCTTGCTGGAACTGGAAGCGGATCAGCCCACCGGCTGAACCCGTGCGCCGCATCAGAATTCGCGATCCCTTGATTCCGGCAAGCGAACCTCGCGGCCGGCGAACAGCTCCGGCGCAGAAGCCGCCCCGGAATTCAGCCAGCTCACATCATAGGGGTGATGGGAGCGCCCGTAGTCCTCGATGATCTGCCGCACATAGTTGCGGGTTTCCCGAAACGGCGGCACGCCCCGGTACTGCAATACCCGGTGCTCGCCGGCGTTGTAGCCCGCCAACGCCTTGACCAGATCACCCTTGAAAAACGCCAGCAGCCAGCGCAGGTACGCCATTCCACCGCGGATGTTCTGCTCCGGATCCCAAATATCCTCCACCGCAAAACGCACTGCCGTGGCCGGAACCAGCTGCATCAATCCACATGCGCCCTTCGGCGATTGCGCCCGAACATCGAAGCCCGACTCCACCCGGATCACCGACAACACCAGATTGGCCTCCAGGCCATGCTCCCGGGACAGCTTCTCCACCACACCGACAATGGCCTTGCAGTCCGGATCCGCGCATCGCTCCGCCAGCCAGGGCAAGGTTGCAATGTGGGAACAGCCGTTTTCATATGTTCGCTCACCACCGATCATGCCCAGCACATTGACCGCCTGTTCATCGCCGGAAGCAGCGGCTTTCTCCAGCCAGTAACGGGCGATATCATCATTGCGGGGCACGCCCCGTCCGTTGGCGTACATCCACCCCAGACTGCGCCAGGCGTCCACCTGCCCTTGGGCGGCGGCCCTGCAATACCAGTCTCTCGCTTCCTGCGGGGATTTGCGCACTCCTTCTCCGTGCTCCAGCGCCGTTCCCAGGGAAAACTGCGCCCGGGCATCTCCCTCCGCTGCGAGACCGCGCAAGGTCTGCAACGGCGCCAACGGTTCTGCCGCTCCCCCGGGCGCTGCCTGCAACAATGACAGCAACGTCCCGCATCCAATCCAGCGCCAAAGGCTCGTTCGCATATTGAAAATCATTTTCCCGCTCCAAGTCTTCCCTGTCTCTTGTAAGTTTAAGTATAGGACATCCTCGCTCCGGATCACCAACAGGGGCAACCGCCAATACCCGGAAGATGACTAGACCCTGCCTGAATAATTCCTCTCAACCTGCTAAACTGAAAAGCATTTGTCATCATCAGAATTTTTGGAATTCCACCAGGGCCATGAGCAGCCAGACAACCACTGAAAGCGAGATCTCGCGTCTGGAGCAAATCCAGGAATTCCTGGACCAGGACGCCTGGCGGGAAGCCGCACAGCTGCTGAAAAAACTTCAGCCCGCTGAAATCGCCCATGTCCTGGAGGCCCTGCCCCTGAACCAGCGCCAGATTCTCTGGGATCTCCTGGATACGGCCCAGGATGGCGAAACCCTCATGGAGCTCACGGAAAACGTGAGGAACGAACTGATCCAGAACATGGATCAGGAAGACATCGTCGCCGCCACTGAACATATGGACGTGGACGACCTGGCTGATTTCATCCAGGAACTGCCCCACGATGTCACCCGGGAGGTCATGGAATCCCTGAGCGAGCAGGACCGGCGCCGCCTGGAAACCGTACTCTCCTACCCGGAGGACACCGCCGGCGGCCTGATGAACACCGACCCGGTCACGGTACGCCCCGAGGTCACCCTGGACGTGGTGCTGCGCTACCTGCGACAGCTGGGCGACAAGGTTCCCAGAGATACGGATCAGTTGTTCGTCACCAACCGCGAGGACAAATATCTGGGCACCCTGCGCCTGGCGGATCTGGTCACCCACGACCCCCAGGAAACCGTGGCGGAAGTCATGAGCCTGGAAGTGCAGCCATTCAATGCCCTGACCGCCGCCGCCGATGTGGCCAGACGCTTCGAGCAATACGACCTGCTCTCTGCGCCGGTAGTGAACGAAGAGGGACAGCTGGTCGGAAGGATCACCGTGGATGACGTAGTGGATCTGATCCGCGAGGAAGGCGAACACCATTTCATGGGCAGCGCCGGCCTGTCGGAAGACGAAGACATGTTCGCCCCGGTGATGGTGAGCAGCAAGCGCCGCGCCCTGTGGCTGGGCATCAACCTGCTCACCGCCTTTCTGGCCTCCTGGGTGATCGGACACTTCGAAGCCACCCTGGACAAGATCGTGGCCCTGGCGGTGCTCATGCCCATTGTCGCCAGCATGGGCGGGGTGGGCGGCACCCAGACCCTGACCCTGGCCATTCGCGGCCTCGCCCTGGGACAGCTCTCCAGCAAGAACGCGGGCTACCTGCTGGCCAAGGAACTGGCCATCGCCCTGGTAAACGGTATTTTATGGGCGTTCGTCGTGGGCATCATCGCGGGCCTGTGGTTCAACAGCACGGATATCGCCCTGGTGATCGCCGCCGCCATGATGATCAACCTGATGGCCGCGGCGGTGGCCGGCGCCCTGCTGCCCCTGGCCCTGGACAGGCTGGGCATCGACCCGGCCCTGGCCGGCGGCGTATTGCTGACGACGGTCACCGACGTGGTCGGTTTTCTCGCCTTCCTCGGGCTGGCTACGGCGTTTCTGCTCTGAACAAGCCAAGGAACCCATGGACGGGCATGAATGAAGGCCGAACAGGCATTCTGCCGCGCTTTGCCGATACTACCGCTCCGTCTCGACCCGGATGACGCAGCGCCCGTCCCTTTTCCGGCTGCAAAGATCCAGGCGCAGCTCGCCATGGCGGTCGGTACGCAACACCCGCGCCCCGGCTTTCTCCAGTCGTTGCAGCACCTCCTCGCCAGGATAGCCGCGGATATTGCCGGCGTTCACGGAAATGAGCGCCAGGCGAGGATGCAGCCTGTCCACGAAGGCAGCGCTGGTGGCGTCTGCCGCGCCGTGATGCCCCGCCACCAGCACATCGATGTCAGCGGGCAGTTTGTTCTGCTCCAGCAGCGCCTGCTCCACCACTGCATCCGCATCCCCCATGATGAGCAGCTTCAGCCCGGCATAATGCAGCAGCAACACCAGGGAATGGCGGTTGAGGTTGTCTCCGGAAAAGGCTTCCGGCCACAACACCTCGATATGCATCCCCTGCCAAGAAATATCTTCCCCGGCGCGCAGCAGCCGGCGATGCGCATCCTGCGCCAGGGCGTCATTCACCCAGCGCACCAGATCCGGGCGTACATCCGCTGGCAGGGGGTGACCGCTGTAGAGCACTGGCGTCCGGGGAAACGCCTCCCGCAGGCGGAAATAACCACCAGCATGATCCGGATGAAGATGGGTAAGAATCAGGTAGTCCAGGCGCTTCACACCCAGCGCCCCAAGGCGCGCCAGCAGCCGCCGGCTCATGCCGGGATGGCCTGTATCGATAAGTACGCCCCGCGCGCCCTGCTGCAGCAACAGGGCCTGACCCTCCCCCACATCCAGCATCACCAGACGGGGTTCCGCCGCCACGGGCGCAGCCATCACGCAAAGCGACAAACAGAAGAAAAGCGTTTTCATTTTTTTCCGCCAAAGAATGCGGCAGCGCCGCCGCCCACGCTGGCCAGAGCATTGAATCCCACGTCCCGCCAGTCGCCCACCCGATCCGGCAAGGCCCACTGCAAGACTTCATCCAGCCCCGCCCCCGCCAGCAGGACCACCAGCCCCATCAACGGGGGAAACAACAACATGGAAAAAAAACCAAAGCCACCGAATAGCAGAAAATGCAGGCGCTCCTCCACCAGGGGCAGGGTCAGGGGAAATAACAGAAACAGCGGCACCATCCACAACAAATGCCACAGATTGAAAGCGCCCCCGTGCCGCCGGAACCAGGCAACCATCATCACCACCATGGCGGTCAGCGCCAGCAGCATGAGCGCCGCCAGCCAGCCGCTGGACACCATATCCCTGGCATAGCGCTGCAAGGAACGCCCGAACACCGACACCATGGGAATCAGCACCAGCAGCACCAGCCAGCCGGCCAAAGCACCATTGTGAATATTCTTGCGCGGCTTCTGCAGCATCATTCGATAACCAGTGGATACATTGCGTTATCCCGAGGATAAACCGATCCTGGTTCTTGTGGTAGTACCAGAATCCAAGGCTTTTTCAGGTTCCTCTCAAAAGCATGAAGAAACAATCCCATTCCAACCCGCTGGAATCCGCAAGCGGCCACTGGTCTATACTGAATCAGGAAGAGAAGCTTTTGAAACAGAATGTCATCGCTTGTTACACTTGGAAACAATCCCCGGCTCAAGCTTCCTCAAAGGCAGGACGCCGGTCCGGATCCGCAGGATCCGGCCACCACCGAAACCCGCAGGAGAATGTCATGCGCAAAACCACTCTTTTCTTTTTCACCCTTCTTGGCTTGCTGTTGAGCATGCCAGCGTTTGCCGAAAACAGCACCAAAACCGCAGGCTACACCATTCACCACAACGCGTTTTTGAGCACCGAACTGTCACCGGAAATGGCCGGGCAGTACCATATCCGCCGC
>JAMOMB010000109.1 GCA_027068795.1 Sedimenticola sp.
CATCTTTCCATTTTGCTGGAGAATATGCGCCGCGAAGGTTTCGAGCTGGCGGTTTCCCGCCCGGAGGTTATTTTCCGCGAAATCGACGGTGAAGTCTGCGAACCCTATGAGCAGTTGACCGTGGATGTGGAGGAGCAGCACCAGGGCGCCATGATGGAGGCATTGGGCGCGCGCAAGGGGCAGCTCAAGGACATGTCTCCCGATGGCAACGGGCGTGTGCGGCTGGACTATATCATCCCCTCCCGTGGCTTGATCGGCTTCCAGACGGAATTCATGACCAGCACTTCCGGCACCGGGCTGATGTACCATGTTTTCGATCACTACGGCCCGGCCCAGCAGGGCGGCATTGCGCCGCGCAGCAACGGCGTACTGATCTCCAACAGCATGGGCAAGGCCCTGGCCTATGCCCTGTTCAACCTGCAGGAACGGGGCAAGCTGTTCGTGGCGCACGCACAGGATGTGTACGAAGGTCAGATCATCGGTCTGCACTCCCGCGACAATGACCTCACGGTCAATCCCACCAAAGGCAAGCAGCTCACCAATATTCGCGCTTCGGGCAAGGACGAGTCACTGATCCTGACGCCACCTGTGGTCTTTTCCCTGGAGCAGGCGCTGGAATTCATCGAAGATGACGAACTGGTGGAAATCACCCCCAGCGCCATTCGCCTGCGCAAGAAATTCCTCAAAGAACATGAAAGGAAAAAGGCCCGCCGCGAGCAAAATTGATCAGGCGGTTGGCTCGCGCCTGTGGTCAAGCCGGTTTTTCATGGCGATCAACATTATTCTGACCACTATCCATGCCAGTTCCAGCAACCGGGGAATCAACAGGAGTATGGATTTCCAGGTGGATTCCTGAGGGGAATCGCTGTTCGTGGCTTTGGGAAAGGCGATGCACATGGCCGGTTTGGTGAATCCGAAACTGGATTCAGTGTATGCCCCTTTCAGTCTTCATTGCCATGATAAATGTCAGGCCGAAGATTTGGCGGCATTTGCAGATAATACCCTTCTTCTTCCAACTGCTGCAGCACCTTGGCCGTTTCCGCCCGGGCCAGGGGCCGCTTTTCGTGCAGTTCCAGCCGCATCACCAGACTTGGCTGGCCGAACCTTGCCATGAGCAGTTCCGGCACTCCGGAAAAATCGTCCTCTTTGGCCAGATACAGATACATTTCGTCTTTCTTGCTACTTTTATAGACCCAGCAGGCTTTATTCATTTGCGCTAATATTCAAGATATGAAGAAGGTTCTCTATCTTAGCGTGATTTCCCTGTGGTTGGCCGGTTGCGCCTCCAATATTCCCCAAACGATTACGGAAGCGCCGGCGGAAGCCATCTTTGCCCGGCAAGTGCAGCAAGCGCCGGATGCCTACAATGGAAAACAGGTTCGCTGGGGCGGTGAAGTGCTCGAAGTCGCCAATACCGAGCAGCATACCGATGTGCTGGTATTGGGGCGGGAGCTGAAGAATGATGGCGAGCCGGTGAAAAACAGCCCGGTGGATGCGCGCTTTATCGCCCGTTTCCCCGGTTTTCGCGAGCCGTCGGAATTTCCCCAGGGCCAGCGCATTACGGTGAGCGGGGTGCTGTCAGGTGTGGAAGTGCACAATGTCGGAGAATATCCCTATTCCTATCCCGTGGTGAATGTAAGCGATGTCTATCGCTGGCCGAAGAAAAAGCTTCGTGATCATTATCCCTATTATCCCTATCCACCCTATTACGGGTGGAGGCCCTATCCCGGGTGGCCTCCCTGGTGGGCTTATCCCGACTATCCTTACTGGTGGTAGGCATGCGTTCCCTGGTTTTTTTCCTGCCCTTGCTGCTGCTGGCCGGGTGCGCCGGCAAGGGTGGGGTGGCGTCTTCCGGCCTCACGCCCGCGGTGCTTTCCCTCAGTGCCGACAGCAGCGTCAAGGGCAGAATCCTCACCTGGGGCGGCAAGGTCGTGTCGGTAAGGAATTTGAAGGATCGCACCCTGGTGGAGGTGGTGGCCTACGCCCTGAGCGCGAAGGGGAAGCCGGATCTCCGTGGTAATACGCAAGGGCGGTTCATTGCGGAGTATTCCGGTTTTCTCGAACCCGCCGAGTATTCCCATGGACAACTGGTTACGGTGACCGGATCCCTGCTTGGCTACATGGATGGCAAGGTGGGGGCGGCCGATTACCGTTTTCCCGTCCTGCAGGCGGCAGAAATCCGGCGCTGGCCGGATTCCCGCTCCTCTGAACGCCATGACAAGCCCAGGGTCAACCTGGGCATCGGTTTTGGCAGTGGCGGTTATCGCGGCATCGGTATAGGGGTCGGCTTTTGAGTATTGTTCTCAGCGGATTGTATCGTTACCCGGTGAAATCCCTGCGGGGAGAGCGTCTGGCTTCCATGCAAGTGGATGCGCGGGGTCTGCTGTATGATCGCCACTGGATGCTGGTGGATGAAGAAAGCCGCTTTCTGACCCAGCGGGAGCTGCCGCGCATGGCGCTGGTGCGTCCCCGCATAGAGGAATCCGGTTTGGTTCTTGGTGCGCCCGGTATGCCGGATTTGCAGTTGCAGGCGGATTCCCGCGAAGCATTGCAGGTGCAGATCTGGCGTGACCTGTGTACCGCCAGGGTGATGAGCCGGAGGGCGGATCAATGGTTGAGCAAGTTTCTGGATACGCCCTGCCGCCTGGTGTATTTGCCCCAGGAGCAGGTTCGCCGGGTGGATCAGGACTATGCGCAACGCGAAGATCAGGTGGGTTTTGCCGACGGTTTCCCCTTTCTGTTGATTTCCCGGGCTTCCCTGGGGGATTTGAACCGGCGCATGGGGCGGTCCTTGCCCATGGAGCGCTTTCGTCCCAACCTGGTGGTGGAAGGCTGCGAAGCCTATGCGGAAGATGGCTGGAAACGCATTCGCATTGGTGATCTGGAATTCCGCGTGGTCAAGCCCTGTTCACGTTGCGCCATTCCCACGGTAGACCCCGAAACCGGGGAACGCAGGGGCAAGGAGCCGCTGAAAACCCTTGCCACCTACAGAAAGCAGGGGAACAATGTCTATTTCGGTCAAAACCTCATCCATGACGCCCAGGGCTGGCTGCAAACAGGATTGCCGGTGGAGGTTCTGGAATGATGGATGCCATTGCGCAGACCCGCTGCTGGGTAAAGGAGGTGGTGATCGGCCTGAATCTCTGCCCCTTTGCCCGGGCGCCCTTCGAGGCGGAGAGCATTCGCTATCAGCTGTGTAACGCCGTGGAAGACGATGCCGTGTATGCCGCCCTGATCCGGGAGCTGGCGGATTTCGCCCAACTGCCGCCGCAAGAGGCGGAAACGGGGCTGTTCATCGTGCCCCAGGGACTGAGAGATTTTGACCACTACCTGGATGTGCTCGAAGACGCTCAGGCCGCGCTGGAAGCGTCCGGTCTGGAGGACATGCTGCAACTGGCCAGCTTTCACCCGGATTACTGTTTCGAGGGAATGGAAACGGATGATCCCGCCAACTATACCAATCGCTCGCCGCATCCCATGTTTCATCTGATTCGCCAGGATGGTCTGGCCGCTGCCCTGGCGGGTTGGCCTGACCCCGAATCCATTCCCCGGCGCAATGTCGCTTTGCTGCGGGAAATGGGACTGGATGGCATCCGCAAGCTGCTGGACAAGTGTGTGAAGCTATAGATCGCTCTTTTGTGCGGTGTTGTGTTCCCGCAGGTTGTAGTCAAAACAGTTGTCCTTGTAACGGTCGCCGATGGCGATGAACTCCTCCAGATTCTGCAAAAAGAGATCTACCAGCGTTGGATCGAAATGCTTGCCCCGCTGTTCGCTGATCCAGGCCACCACCTTGTCGATGTCCCATGCCTCCTTGTAAACCCGCTTGGTATAGAGTGCGTCGAAAACGTCGGCCAGGGCGACGATGCGGCTGTAAATATGGATTTTTTCCCCCTGGAGTCCCTGGGGGTAGCCGGAGCCGTCCCAGGCTTCATGATGTTGCAGCGCGATCACGCCCGCAGCCTTGAGTACGTCGCGTTCCGAGTGCTTCAGCATGGAGAAGCCGATATTGGTGTGGTTCTGCATCAGCTGGTATTCTTCGTCGGTAAAACGGCCTGGTTTGAGCAGGATTTCGTCCGGGATGCCCAGCTTTCCGATATCATGCAGCGGCGAAGCCGCCGTCACCAGATCCACATCATATTCCGACAATCCCGCTTTTTGCGCCAGCAACTGGCTGAACAGCATGACGCGCCTGGTATGGTTGTTGGTTTCCTTGGAGCGCTGCTCCTCGATGATGCCCATGGTATAAATGGTTTCGCGCAGGGTGCTCTCGATTTCGTCGTTCAGGGCGATCAGTTCCTTGTTCTTCGCCTCGAGCATTTCCTGGTGGGCGATGATGTCCGAGTTGAACAGGTTGATTTCGTGGGCGACATTGGTGAATTCCCTGGTCTCGAACTGCTCCGGGGGGATCGGCGTATGCTTCTTGTACGCCTCCATGGCATGGTCGATGAGGGTTTCAAGAGGCGTCTGCACATGGTCGTTGATGGTGCGGCGGGTATTGAGGATGATCAGCGCCAGAAACAGCAGGGACAACAGGGTCATGCCCGCCAGCACATAAAGGGAGTGGTTGCGGTATCCGCCCACATCCAGCTCGATATCCACCACCCCCAGCACCACGCCCTCATCCACTTTGTGGCAGCCAAGGCAATTCAGTCTCCCTTCGCTGCTGGCGGTATAGGGGATAATGGCCCGCACCGTGGGAGTGAGAGTCCATTCCTTACGCTCGAAAAGTTGTTGTCCGGTTTCCAGTACCTTTTTGGCGAGGGTGTCGGCGGTGCTTTCATCATCCCTGCCCTTGCCGAACTGCCGGATGACTTCCTGACTGCGTATTACCCGGAGCTTGTTGATTTGGTGCAGGCTTTTGATTTCGTCCAGATAATAGTCGCGCTTGTCCATGATGCCGCCTTTCATGTGGGCGGTAAGCCCGGCCCGCACCAGTTCGGCGTGGGCCAAGGCCTGGTTTTCCGTGGCGCGCTGGGACAGGCTGCGAAAGTTCAGGGCAGTGGCGAAAAGCAGAATCACCGCCAGAATCAACAGGAAGTTGACAAGATTCTTGATGGTGATGGTGTTTATGCTGGGTTTTTGCATTGGATCAGAGACAATCTGCATATCCGGTGTGGTGGAAAAACCTCGGGAGGGGGAACTATTGTTGCGCCGCTTCCAGGGCTTCTGACGCCTCCAGCCACAGGGTTTCCTGTTCCTCGCACTGCTGATCCGTCCGGGCTTTTTCCGCCAGCAGTTGTTTCAGTCTGTCTTTGTTCGATGGCTCGTAGAGGCGGTTGTCGGCAAGCAGCGCTTCGAGTTGCTGTTGCTGCAAATGCAGTTGCTCCAGTTTCTTCTCGGCGGCGGCTACCTTGGTTTTCAGCGGCTGAAGTGCCTGTCTGCGGGCGGCGGCCTGGCGTTTCTGTTGTTTGCGGTTGACGCCGTTCTTTGCTTCGCTATCGCCTGCCGGGGTGTTTTGCGCCGCCAGCCATGCCGGGTAGTCGTCCAGGGAGCCTGCAAATTCCCGTACCTGCCCCCCATGCACCATCAGCAGTTCGTCGGTGCTGACGCGCAGCAGGTGGCGGTCGTGGGAAACGATGACCATGGCGCCGGTAAAATCCTGCAATGCGGATGCGAGGGCCTGGCGCATTTCCAGATCCAGATGGTTGGTGGGTTCGTCCAGGAGCAGCAGATTGGGCCGCTGATAGATAAGCAAGGCCAGGGCCAGGCGGGATTTCTCGCCGCCGGAAAAGGGCGCGGTTTTCTCCGTTGCCTTGTCGCCCATGAAGCCGAAGCTGCCCAGGTAGTTGCGCAGCTCCTGTTCGCGGGCGAGAGGGTCGAGCTGGACTAGATGCTCCAGGGCGGAATGTTCCGGGTGCAGTTGTTCCACCTGATGCTGGGCGAAGTAGCCGATTTTCAGATCCTGGGCGGTTTCCAGGGCGCCTTGCAGTAGCGGCAGGTTGCCGGACAAGAGCTTGATGAAGGTGGACTTTCCCGCTCCATTGGGGCCAAGCAAGCCGATGCGGTCGCCAGGAGAAATGCTCATGCTGATATTGGAGAGGATGGCGTTGCCATCATAGCCTGCGGCGGCTTCGCTGAGGCGCAGCAAGGGATTGGGATTTTTCTCCGGGGGGCGGAAGTGGAAATGAAAAGGGGAATCGACATGGGCGGGCGCGATCAGTTGCATGCGCTCCAGCGCCTTGAGGCGGCTTTGCGCCTGACGGGCCTTGGTGGCTTTGGCGCGAAACCTGTCCACATAGGACTGGATGTGGGCGATCTCCCGTTGTTGCTTGAGGTGTTCGGCCTGTTGGGTGGCCAGCTGCTCGGTGCGGATACGCTCAAAAGCGCTGTAGTTGCCGCTGTACAGGGTGAGCTTGCCCCGCTCGATGTGGGCAATGTGATCGGTGACGGCGTCCAGGAATTCCCGGTCGTGGGAGATGAGCAGCAAGGTGCCGGTATAGCGCCGCAGCCAGGTTTCCAGCCAGATGACCGCATCCAGATCCAGATGGTTGGTGGGTTCGTCCAGGAGCAGCAGGTCGGAACGGCAGATCAATGCTCGCGCCAGATTGAGGCGCATGCGCCAGCCCCCGGAAAAACTGCTGACGGCGCGCGCTTCGTCGCCGGGCTGGAAGCCGAGGCCGTGCAGGAGTTGCCCGGCGCGGCTGCGAGCCTGGTAGCCGCCGATGCTCTCGAACTGACCGTGCAGCAGGGCAAGCTGATGGCCATCGCCCTGTGCTTCCGTGGTGGAAATCCGCTTCTCGATCTGCCGCAGTTCCCGGTCGCCATCGAGGACATACTCGATAGCCGGGCGCGTATCCTGGGGGGTTTCCTGGGCGACCCAGGCGATGACCCAGTCTCTTGGCAGCTTCAGATCACCGGAGTCCGCCTGCAAGGCCCCCAGGATCAGGGCGAACAGGCTGGATTTTCCCGTGCCATTGGCTCCGGTGATGCCGGTTTTCTGCCCCGGGTGGATTTGAAAACAGGCGTCTTCAAACAGCAGCTTGTTGCCACGGCGCAGGCTGAGGTTCTGGAAGTGAAGCATGGGGCTGAATACGACATATCGGTGCCGGATAAACAATGATACCTGAAATAGCCGGCTTGTCCCTTACTCAAATCCGTCCGCAAATATAAAGTTCCCGCCACTTCCGCTGGTTTCCATTGCACCCAGGTCGCTTACCGAAGGACGGTTGTTCCGGCTCTGATGGATACTGTATTCGTAGTTTACCGGCTTGGCCGCAGGCGGTAGGGCCTGGGCCTTTCCCACCACGAGAGGGGTGTCCAGGGTTTGCAGGAAAGCATCGATTGGCGCCGGGGCGCCGGTTCCATCGATCAGGTTGTCCAAACCGTTCAGGGTTGGGGCATTCGACGAGTCGCCATAATAGCAATTCGCCAGATTGTCGCTCTGGTTGTAGTTGCTGATCCAGTTGACTCCGAAGTTCACGGTTCCGCCGGAATTGGTCATGCAAAGATAGGCCGGGGTTTCTCCCGGGGTTTCATTGCGGTAATAGAGAATATTGTTGAAGGCTTCGATGGTTTCCCGTGATCTGGGCGTTCCGCCAAAGTTGTTCCGCATATCGAAAAGGCGGAAGCGCCAGGAGTCGTTCAGGTCTTCCTGTATGGAAACCGTATTGTTGTAGAAATACAGGTTTCCTTCCCTGGCAAGGGCAATATCATTGTCCCAGCCATAATGCACCAGGCTTCCGGCGGTGGTCTGGCTGCCGACATGGTGGAAGAAATTGCCGTACACATGGGTTTTGCGGTACAGGTCTTCCGCCTGCTGGACTTTTTGCAATCGGTCGGGATCGATGTTGGGGCAGTTGTTGACATCCGTGCATCCCAGTTCTTTGAGATATTCGGCAACGATATACCAGGGGGCCGCGTCTTCCACTTCCACCAGATCCAGAAAGCGCACGCTGCTGCCTTCAAACCAGTTGTAGCGGATGGTCGAGCCGGCCACGCGCTCCTTCAATGTCGCCCCCTGGGCATCGGTGGCGTTCGAACCAAAGCGGTTGTACTGGTAGGTTGCTCCGATGGCCTGGATATACATGCCATGCTCCCGGTAGCTTCCCGCCTGCCCGTTTCCGTGGATGTGGTTGCCCTCGATGAGGATGTTCCGGGTCAAATGCGCTTCATTGTATCCCTGCGACATGGTGAAAATGCCGTTGCCGCAGTTTTCGATCTCGTTGTCGCGGATGACGATATTGTCCCCCGCCTGTACCCGAATGCACGCTGCCCCGTTTTCATAGGTGTCGGTATCGCCGTTCACCCGGGTGTAGCTGAAAGTGTTCTTGGCGTTCCTGATATGCAAGCCGTCGATAATGATGTTGCTGTCCTTGAGGCCGTAATCCCGGTTGTAGATCATGATCATGGCCAATCCTTCCATGGGGGCGTAGCTGGTGTAGGCGGCGCTGTCGTCGGGGTCGTTGACAGCTCCGTCGCCGTCCAGAACCGGGCGTTCTCCGTTCGCGCCCTTGACGCCGCAAATCCTTATGGGATGCTGTGTGGTGCCGCTGCTGCGGATGATGATTTTTTCCCTGTATGGCGCCGGTCGGTGATGGATGCGCACCGTATCGCCCGGTCCGAGGTTGCCCCAGGGAATGTCCGACAGCTTTGCATAGGTTTGCCCGGGGCCAACCGCATAGTCGGCGCCGCTGCCGGCGACACAAGGGGGGTTCAAGGGGAAAGATCCGGCAGAGGCGACGGGGGCAAGGGTGATTGCCGTTATCGCCAGCACGGGAAGAAGGCGTTTTCTCATATCCATATCTGACCTCCTGGTCTGCATCAGGATAGCAACTTTTGATTGTACAGTTCTTGTACTGGCAATCAAATGTTGTTTCCCCGGAAGATGGATCGCCATCACATTGCGCAATGCCGTGCAGGAGACAAGTCTCCTGCACGGTGGGCCGTCAGAAGCTGAGCACCTTGATCTTCGGATCGGCCAGCAGAGGCATGATGACGCCGCCGGTCTCGATGGTGATGCCCTCGAGCAGTTGTTCCTGCTTGATGTTCTGGGCAAATGCGCACATGGAACAAATGTAGACCTTGCTGCCCTGGTCGAGGACGTCCTGCATTACTGCACGCATGTTTTTCTTCTTTGGCGGGAACATGGGGCTGTCGCCCTCTTTCAGTGCGAATTGCAAGCTGCCTGCGCCGAGAATCACCGTGACCTCTGCGTTGGCCATGCGTTTCATGCCCCAGGCCATGTGCAGCGCCATGCCGGCGACCTGGGGGTTGTCGCTGCTGAGCATGACCACGACTTGCGGCGCCTCTTTGGCCGCCAGGTTGCCGGCGGGTAACCAGGCGAGAATGATCAGAACGATTCCAAGAGGGAGGGATTTCATTGGCTGTACCTTGAAAAATGGATGGGATGGGCAATGATTATCGCAAAATTCGGCAGATCGAAACAGGCGGGTCAGGAGGCCTGTCTTGCCGTATCCATGCGCCGGTAGCCGATGGCTTCGGTAACATGCTCGAGCTGTATATCGGACTGTTGCTGCAGATCGGCGATGGTGCGCGCCACCCGCAGGATACGGTGATAGGCGCGCGCGGACAGCCCCAGCTTATCCATGGCCTGCATCAGCAGGGCGCGGCTGGCTTGGTCCAGCTTGCAATGACGTTCCAGGGCGTTGTTTTGCAGATGGGCGTTGTTGCAGCCCTGGCGCTGCAACTGCAATTCATGGGCGGCGACGACTTGTTGCCGAACCCGGGCGCTGGCCGGTTCCTTGTCTGGGCCGGAAACAAGGATCCTGGCGGCTTGCGCCGGCACCTGCACCTGCAGGTCGATGCGATCCAGCAAGGGGCCGGAGATCCTGCTCTGGTAGCGGGCAACCTGCTCCGCCGTGCAACGGCAGGTCTTGACAGGATCGCCCAGGTGGCCGCAAGGACAGGGATTCATGGCGGCGACCAGCTGAAAGCGGGCCGGGTATTCGGCGTTGCGGCTGGCGCGGGAAATGTTGACGACACCACTTTCCAGCGGCTCGCGCAATACATCCAGCACCCCCCGGGGGAACTCGGCAATCTCGTCCAGGAACAAAACGCCGCAATGGGCGAGGGATATCTCTCCCGGCCTGGGATTGGAACCCCCGCCAACCAAGGCCACAGCGGAAGCTGTGTGGTGCGGCTGCCGGTAGGGTCGTTGTTTCCAGCGCCCGGGATCGAAGGGCAGGCCGCTGATGGATTGGATCATGGCGTGCTCCAGGGCCTG
>JAMOMB010000110.1 GCA_027068795.1 Sedimenticola sp.
CCGCGGCCAATCTGGGCAAGGGCAACAAGAACACCTACCAGCAAGACCCCGCAAACAGTGACGAGGCCCTGCGCGAGGTGGCGCTGGACCTGCAGGAAGGGGCGGACATGGTCATGGTCAAGCCGGGCATGCCGTATCTGGATATCGTGCGCCGGGTAAAGGACCAGTTTGGAGTGCCGACCTATGTGTATCAGGTCAGTGGCGAGTACGCCATGCACATGGCCGCAGTGCAAAATGGCTGGCTGGATGAGCGCGCCGTAGTGATGGAATCTTTGATCTGCATCAAAAGATCGGGTGCTGACGGTGTGCTGACCTATTTTGCCAAGCGGGCTGCCAGGTGGCTGAACGAAGCCTGAATCCACGGCCCGGCAATTGTGGCGTATAAATTATTAAGTAATTGATAATAAACTGTTAATAATTGTTTTTTCGATAGAAATTCAGCCATTTTTGGCTGAAAACTTCCCTGTCGCGCAATCGTCCTCCGCTGATTGCGGATAGACTCTTCTTATTTCAGCCCCCCGATGTTTTGATTTCCCCCGGGGGGTAGCATTTCTATAGCATTTCTGTCAACCTCTCTGCATGTGTTTTTTCATGTCAATGCGGAGCGGGTTTTCATAACAAACAGATAAACACAGGGGATTGCTATGGTAACAGGCCTGATATTTGCGCTGATCTGCGCACTGGTAGCCATTGGTTATGGTGTGGTGTCCATGAAATGGATACTGGCCAAGCCAACGGGAAATGAACGAATGAACGAGATAGCCGCAGCTGTGCAGGCAGGTGCGTCAGCCTATCTAAACCGTCAATATATGACTATCGGCTTCGTGGGTGTTGTGCTGTTCGTGCTTATCGGCGTCTTCCTGGGCTGGGCCATGGCTGCCGGGTTTGCAATAGGCGCGATTTTTTCCGGCCTGGCCGGGTATATCGGCATGAACATTTCGGTTCGGGCCAATGTGCGCACGGCGGAGGCCGCCAATGACGGCCTGGACGCCGCCCTGCAAATCGCCTTCCGCGGCGGCGCGATTACCGGAATGCTGGTCGTCGGCCTGGGACTGCTGGGTGTGGCTGGTTTCTATGCCATCCTGCTGATGATGGGGGTTGACGATCCCATCCATCCGCTGGTCGGTTTGGCTTTCGGCGGCTCCCTGATCTCCATTTTTGCCCGTCTGGGCGGTGGTATCTTCACCAAAGGCGCCGATGTGGGGGCGGACATCGTGGGGAAAGTGGAAGCGGGCATTCCGGAAGACGATCCCCGTAACCCGGCGGTGATCGCCGACAATGTGGGCGACAACGTGGGAGACTGCGCCGGCATGGCGGCGGATCTGTTCGAGACCTATGCGGTAACCGTGGTTGCAACCATGCTGCTGGGCTCTCTCATGGTGGAGGGCGTGGGCTATAACGCAGTGCTCTATCCGCTGATTCTTGGCGGCATCTCCATCATTGCTTCCGTGGCCGGAACCTATTTCGTCAAGGCGCGTGACGGCGGAAAGATCATGAACGCCCTGTATCGCGGCCTGGGCGTTGCCGGCGCCATTTCCGCGGTAGTTTTCTATCCGGTTTCCGTGATCATGTTTCCCGACGGCCTGATTGTTGGCGGAGAAGCGGTGTCTTCTTTCAGCCTCTATCTGGCGGCGCTCATTGGCCTGGTATTGACCGCGTTGATGGTCGTTATCACCGAGTATTACACCGCGACCGAGTTCAAGCCGGTCAGGCATATTGCAGAGGCTTCCACTACGGGCGACGGCACCAATGTTATTGCCGGCCTGGGCGTGTCCATGAAGTCCACGGCAGCGCCCGTGCTGTCGATTTGCGCGTCGATCTGGGGCGCATATGAGCTGGCGGGACTGTATGGCATTGCTATCGCGGCGACTTCCATGTTGTCCATGACCGGCATTATCGTGGCCCTGGACGCCTATGGTCCCATTACCGACAATGCTGGCGGTATTGCGGAAATGGCCGAGCTGGATGAAAAAATCCGTAATATCACCGATCCGCTGGATGCGGTTGGCAACACCACCAAGGCAGTGACCAAGGGCTATGCCATCGGCTCCGCCGGTCTTGCCGCCCTGGTGTTGTTTGCAGACTATACCCATACCCTGGAGGCGGCCGGCATCGAGGGCCTGACCTTCGATCTTTCCGACCACATGGTCATCATCGGTCTGTTCATCGGCGGGTTGATACCTTACCTGTTCGCCTCCATGGCCATGGAGGCGGTTGGCCGCGCTGCCGGCGGCATCGTCAACGAAGTCCGCCGCCAGTTCAAGGAGATGCCGGGCATTATGGATCGCACCCAGAAGCCGGATTACTCCCGCGCCGTGGATATGCTGACCAAGGCGGCCATCAAGGAAATGATCATTCCCTCCCTTCTGCCCATTCTGGTTCCCGTGCTGGTGGGCTTGCTGCTGGGGCCAAAGGCCCTGGGCGGCGTGTTGCTGGGAACCATCATCACCGGCCTGTTCGTGGCCATCTCCATGACCACCGGCGGTGGCGCCTGGGACAATGCCAAGAAATATATTGAAGACGGCAATTTCGGCGGCAAGGGTTCCGACGCCCACAAGGCGGCGGTAACCGGCGACACCGTGGGGGATCCGTACAAGGATACCGCAGGCCCTGCGATCAACCCGCTGATCAAGATCATCAATATCGTGGCCTTGATGATGGTGCCTTTGCTGGTATAGTCCGGTATCCTGCACCGGAGAAAGGGATCTTTTGTTCCGGTGCAGTAAACCAGGGGATCTCCGGTTGAGCCGTCATCCCGGCGCAGCCCGGGGAATTCCCTGTCAAGGTGCGGCAACGGTGCCCACGAACGCGCTCGTGACGGATGAACATAAACGCAATGGTTGCTGGGTTGATAACAGGTTCTCGGGTGCCCCTGCAGCTTCAACAGGCCGTCAGCCTTTTTGCCCTGCTGGTGCTGGCGAAATATACCGCGCATTTCTACCTTTCCTGGGGCAGCGTGATTGCGATTCTGGCATTCGCCGTGGCCCTGGAGCATATTTGCCTCCTTGCCATACGGAAAAAACTGGACTTCTTCTCCTTTTCCTCGCTCTCTACCGCCATGGGCGTGATGTTGATGATGACGACGCCCCAGCCATGGATCTATTTCATGGTGATCGGCGTTGGACTGCTGCAAAAACACGTCCTGGCCTTCGAAAAACGACATTTCTTCAATCCCTCGAACTTCGCCTTACTTTTCGGGCTGTTTTTCTTTTATGATGATGCGCACTTGGTGTTGGGACAACTGGGTGATGCGCCATGGCTGGTTGCCCTGGTGGTGATACTGGCGGCGGCGGTGCTGGTGCGCGCGAATCGCTGGATGATTTCCCTGGCATTTGCGGCAAGTTATCTTTTCCTGCAATATCTTCTGGTGGTGCAGCATGATCCTGTGGTGCTGTTTGAACAGATCCATCATCGCTTTTACTCGGTTTCCTTTGTTGTTTTTACGCTTTTTATGCTTACCGATCCCAGAACCACGCCATCCAGCGGCTGGCAACAGCTTCTTTTCGGCTTTGCCCTTGCGCTGATCGCGGCCTGCCTGGATCGATACTATGGCTTCCGCGTGCAGCATCTGTTCATTGCGCTTTTTGTTCTTTCGCCCCTGGTTCCTCTTGCCGCCGGCTGGCGCACCAGCAAAGAGAGAAAGAAATTGTTGTTGTTGACCTCCATGCTCCTGGCTGTCGTCCTGGGCGTATCTGTTTCCATTGAGCGCAAGGCTCCCTATTACTTTGAGATGCACGGTTGATGAGCGCGGAACGAAAAATCAGCATGGCTATTCTGGCGGCCGGGTTTCTGTTCATCGCCCTGTACTGGTTTGCGCCAGAAAAGCCTGGGCGGGAAGAGCAGGTTGCCGCATCTGTGGAAGAGAAAATAATACTTCCAGAAAATACGCCAGCCCTTTACCGGGACATCCCGGAGGTGCAGGCGTATGTAAAAGACCTTCGGGACATGCTGGGAAGAGGCGAAGCCGTGCTGCCTTTGCAAAGGGGAGAACTGGATGAGGGGGCGCAAAAGGCCCAGGAAATCCTGCTGAAAGATCCCCAATTCCTGAAAGACACGAAGCAGGATGGAAAGATCCTGCACAATGACATGATGCGCATACTGCCGGCGATTGTGAGCGCCCTGGATGCAAACACCAAGCAGGCTTGTCAGCCACAGGCTTGCTACCAGGCGGAAAAATACAATTTTGCCACCAATGTAACCACCAGGGCCATAGTGAATGTGCAAGACGCCAGGGTATTGTCCGTGCAGCGCTACCACGGCATGCAGCCGGATATCAGTTTGCGCCTGGCGCGCATCGCCAGGGCCATTGCGCTGAATGCCCCCGAAGTGAAGCGGGAGCTGGGAACGAAACCTTCCGTCGTCGATATTTCCATGGCCAATGTGCGTGGGGCGTTGCAGGAATCTCCCTGTGAAAATTCCGCGCATCTTTGCGTGGCTCCTGTTTTTGCAGACCACAGCAAGGAACGGGCGCTGTGGGCAATCGTGGATTTGACCGATCTCAGGCTCGTTGCCGCAAAATGGACCCGGCTGGGGAAAACCACCACGCCCGCCAGAATATCCGAAAGAAGCCTGCAAAACCGCTACATCATGGAAAACTTCTGCCAGAAGAACACCCTGTTCGAGGGCAGTGGCTGGAAACTGCACTACCGGCTCACGGGCTCTGACGGCCTGGAAGTGATCGACGCCAGCTATCGGGGCCAGCCGGTGCTGGCTTCGGCGAAGATCGTGGATTGGCATGTGAGTTACCAGCAAGAAGGCGCGGGCCGGCCGAGCGCGGCCACGGAGACATATATGGAAGGCAGGCGCGTGGAGTTTGTGCAGGCGGAAGATGGCAGCTATTTCTTCGGCTACAACGATGCCATGGGATGCCCCATGTTCTCGACCTCAGTGGTGCTGCCTTTCAATGCGCCTCAAATACGGAAGCTGGCCAACGGCTTTGTGCTGACGCAGGACTATCGAAACCCCAAGTGGCCCATGGCATGCAATTACCGCTATGAAAACCGCTTCGAATTTTTCGATGATGGCTCCTTCCGCATTGCGGGAGTAAACATTGGGCGGGGTTGCGGCGACAATGCGCTCTACAGACCGGTGATGCGAATCGATTTGGCACTGGGCGGCAAGGAGCGGTTCTATAAGTACGAAGGGGAATGGCGGCAGTGGAAACGGGAGCGCCTGGATGAGGGCAAGGATGCGCCATCGTACCAGGACGGCAGGTATCTGTATAAAATCATCTCGGGAACGGATGCTGCGCGGGGCTACTATATCGAACCTAACCGGGGCCAGTTCCAGGATGCCAGCCGTGGAGACCATGCCAGGGTTTTTGCTGTGAGGTTCCAGGCGGGAGAGGGCGATCAGGATCTGCTTACACTGGGCTCCTGCTGCGATCTTGCCCGGGACGGCGTAGAGCGCTACCTGGAAGATGGCGCGAGCATCGATGGGGAAAATATTGTGCTTTGGTATGTCCCGCGCGTGCATAATGATGCAAGAGAAGGGCATGAATACTGCTGGGCGGATACGGCCATAGGCGAGAACGGGAATTTGTATGTCAGGGAATGGCCGTGTGTGGTCGGGCCAAAATTTGTGCCGGTTGAATAAAGGGGAAGGCATTGCGTAAATACGCCTCCATCATTGCGTCCCTGGCGCTTCTCGCTGTTGCGGGATATGTCGCCGTGCAGCAAAAGAACAGGGAAACCGCGGTGACGGCTGACAGAGAGAAACCGCCGGGCCCGGGCGCATTTTCCCCTGGCGCGGATTGCGCCAGATTGCCGCAGTTTCTGGGGAGACTGAAAATTCCGCAGCCGGTTCTTATCGATCTTTCCCAAAAAAGATATACCGGCATTGCGCTGCATTACGGGCGGAACTATGAAGAAACGCTGCACCCCGAAGTATGGGAGAAATACGAACACTTCGGCACCTATGCGCTGAACGGGCAGGGTGATATCTATCTTTCCCCCACGCCGTTCATTTCCGTCCGCCCCGGCACTTTCGAGCTGCAGAAAAACATCTACAAACTGGATAGCAAAACAGGCGCATTGTCTGCCTTCATGCATTTCGATGATGTCCGCCCAAGCGCCAATAACCCCTATGGCGTCATCTCCCTTGCCTATGACTGTGAAGACAGAACGCTATGGGTTTCCGCTATCGATGAAACAGACTACCAAAACCAGAAAGGCGTCATCTACCAGGTAGATCCGGAAACAAAAGAAATCCGGCAAAGGATCGAGGGGTTTGATGCGCTGACGGTACTGCTTTTGCCTACAGGTTCGGGAAAATTCCTTTTGGCGGGCTCGGCAAGAGACAATGCCTTGTATGCATATGCCATTGCAGAGGGAATGGCGTCGTCCCGGCCGGTGAAGCTGCTGGAGCTTCCCGTTGCGCAAGAGCGTATTCGCAAGATCAGGATAGCAGGCAAGAACCACCTGGAACTGCAGACCATCCCTTTTTCCTATACCCTGCTTGCGCAAAGCACGACCAGGGACCGCACCTATTATGATGCAAAATGGGATGCGTCTGCATCCCGGTGGAAGCTGGAAAAAAGAGAGTGACGGCTTTGCCGGCCTGGCTTCCTTGTGATCCCGGGAGCTGATTCCCCGCGGAAATCAAGCGGGAAAACAGACGGCCAGCCTTTGGCCGAACCAATTAAAATAACATGATCTGGTCGGATGGATTCGTGACCTAGTTTGGGTTTTCCTGAAAATCGCCAATCCTCGCGGGCAATTTATTCCAACAGTTGTTGCCGTGTGCCAAATGCCGCCTGCATTTGCTTGAATTGCAGGATCGTATACCTTATCGTTGCAGCGTCAAAAAAATGCCGGGGCTGTTTGCGGGGGCGGTTGGAAGGCGGTCGGCCTTTCTCCCGTGTTTTGGAACGGGCAGTCGGGGTGCTTATATTTTGCTTAGGGAGATAGGGATGAAGAAGGCAGCGCGCAGGTGGCTGAAACTGGCTCTTTTACAGGTCTTGCTGGTGTCTGCAACGACGGTGTACGCGGATATCGGCGGCACGATTTTCAGGGACTTTAACCTGAACGGAGTGGCAGACGCCCTGGAACCCGGCGTGGAAAATATCGTCGTTACCGCCTATGACGATACCGGAACCGCCGTAGCGACAGATACCACTGCGACAGACGGCAGCTATAATCTGGTGATTCCCGCCGCTGGCAGATACAGAGTGGAAGTGAGCGGCCTGCCTTCCTACCTCAAGCCCGGCACCGCAATCAGCGGCGTTACCCAGCCCCTGGTCAGTATCATAGACAACGGTGTAACGCATAACGTCGGCTTGAGCAATGCGGGCGAATACTCCCAGGCGAATCCCGACATTATCATGACAAGGTTTGCCAAAGGCGCCAGAACCGGCGGAAATGCCGATGTGTATACGGTGCTTCGGTATGCCTATACAGCCAATGATACGGATGCGCCAATAAACATTGCAACCTATGCGCAAGTCGGTTCCGTCTATGGGGTTGCGCACCTGAGAAAAGCAAATGCAAGCTATGTCTCCACCTATTTCAAACGGCATGCCGATATCGGCCCGGCTGGCATTGGCGCCATTTACAAGATCGACCATACCGCGGGGAATGCGGTTTCCACTTTTGCCGTGTTGCCGGGAACGGATCCACGCGGCGCCGGCGCAGGATATGACTGGAACCATGACACCAATGGATATGCCGATGTCGGCAAAACCGGTATCGGCGATATCGAGCTTTCCGATGACGAAAGCAAACTGTTTGCGGTCAATATGGATGACAGAAGGCTCTATGTTATCGATGTGGACGCCAATGGCGACGCCGGCGCGGTTGCAAGCCATGCCATACCAGACCCCTGCGACAGCCCCGTGGACTTCCGTCCCATGGGCCTGGGGTTTCGTGACGGGATGCTCTATGTAGGCGTTACCTGCACGGCGGAATCCACCGTTGACGCCAACAATGCGGACAGCAGCACCAACGGCCCCAGAAAAGGGGACAAAACCCGGCTTTCAGCCCATGTATACAGTTTTTCCCCGGATTTGAGCGTTTTCAGCGTCACTCCCGTGCTGGACATAGACCTTGGCTATGACCGTGGCTGCATCTACAGCAGTGACATCAGCAATCAGGATCCTGCTACTTGCACCTATGTCGATCATGCCGGAGCAACCCAGCCGTACAGGGGCAACTGGAACCCCTGGCAAATGGACTACGACATTGTCTTCAATGACAAGGCGCCGGGAAACATCGGCAATCAGGACGGCTGGATCGAGTACATGCAGCCGCTGTTGTCGGATATCGAATTTGACAATGACGGCGCGATGATCATTGCCATCAGGGACGTGAACGGGGACAGAACCGGGCATGAGAACAATTCACCCAATCCCGCCGACGCCACCACGCAAAACGGCAATGGCGAAGGGGATATCCTCAGGGCCTGCGGAAATGCCCAGGCCGGATGGACGCTGGAAAGCAACGGCGCCTGCGGCGGCGTCACCACGGGTGGGGCAAACAACAGTGAAGGTCTTGGCGGCGGTGAATACTACTGGTATGACAACGGCCCCGGCGGCAATGGCAACGTAAGCGGCGGCGCCAACGGGCATTCCGATACCGCCATGGGCGGCTTGCTGGTTGTTCCCGGCCATGCCGATCTGGTCACGGGGGTCATGGATGTTCATGGCTTCCTGGACAATGGATTGATGTGGTTGCGGAACGACAACGGACAAATCAGCACGGATGGCGGCGGGACGCCCAAGAGACTTTTGGTTTCTGTTTCCAATTTCAACATATTTTTCGGCAAGGCAAGCGGCATTGGCGATCTGGAGGCCCTGCGCGGCGCAGCGCCGGTGGAAATCGGCAACTACGTCTGGAACGATGTGGACAATGACGGCATTCAGGATCCGTCCGAAGCCGCTCTTCCCGGCGTTACCGTAAACCTCTACGAAGGCGCGGCGCTGGTGGGCACGGCCGTTACAGGACCCAATGGCGAATACTATTTTGGTGGCCTGGCCAATACCAATATGGCGGGAGGCAACCCCCTCAAGCCTTTGACTGCATATCAATTGCGCATCGATTTGGCGGATGCGGCCTTGGGGGGGCTGGTGCCGACGCAAGAGGATGTCAACGCCAATGCCGATGATACGCATGACAATGATGGCGACAATGGAGTGCTGAACCCGGGCTTCTCCACCATCGCCTATACCACGGGCGGTGCTGGCGAGAACGATCATACCCTCGATTTTGGCTTTGTCGCTGCAATGTCCATCGGTTCCATCATCTGGGACGACAGCAATATCGATGGCAGTCAGGATGCCGGAGAACCGGGCATTCCCGGCGCGACAGTCCGGTTGTTGGTGGATGATGGTACGGGAACATTCGTGCCTGCAACCCATCTGGGTGGCAGTCCGGTAGGGAACTACCTGACCCTGGCTGATGGACGCTACTATTTTGATAACCTGCCCGAGGGGGATTACCGCGTTGAGGTGACCATGCCGCCAGGCTATGCGCCCACCATCAACCAGAATGCCGCAGACAATGACGACAACCCGAACGATTCCAACATCGCGAGTTCCGCGGGCAACGTCCATACCTCCGGTATTTTCACCCTCACCAACAATGCGGAACCCAGCGTGGATTCCAACATCGTCGGCAGTGACGATGCAGACAATGCGAATGAAAACAACGGCAATATGACGGTGGACTTCGGATTCACGCCGGCAGTGTCCATTGGCTCCCTTATCTGGAACGACCAGAACAACAACGGTCTCCAGGATGCCGGCGAGCAGCCTCTGCCCGGCGCAGTGGTCACGCTCCTCGATGGCAGCGGTAATCCCGTCTCCGGCGTGGCTTCCCAGACCACGGGCAGCGACGGCCTGTACTACTTCGGCAACCTCCCGGCAGGGGACTACCGCATCCAGGTCACCCCACCGGCGGGCTACAGTCCTTCGACAGTGCAGAACGGTGCGGACAATGACGATACCGCCAACGACTCCAACATTGCCGGCCCCGGCGGGGTGGCGGGCAGTTATGTCAGCGGCACCTTCACCCTGAGCAACAACGGCGAGCCGACGGAGACCGGCGGCCTGCCCGGCAGTGACGATGGCG
>JAMOMB010000111.1 GCA_027068795.1 Sedimenticola sp.
CACCATGGTGGTCAATATCTTTTCTGGTGTTGTCGCAGCCACCTCTTCGATATTCATCCCCCCCGCGGCAGAGGCCATGAAGGTGACCCGGGAGCGGGACCGATCCAGCAACATCCCCAGATACAGTTCCCGCGCGATCTCACTGCCTTTTTCCACCAGCACTTTTCCTACCGGCAAACCTGCCGGCCCCGTCTGCCGGGTAATCAGCCGCATGCCAAGCATGTCGGCGGCTGCCGCCGCCACTTCATCCGGGCTTTTCGCCAGCTTCACTCCGCCTGCTTTCCCCCGCCCCCCGGTATGCGCCTGCGCCTTGACTACCCACAGATTGCCACCAAGGGCTTTTGCAGCCGCCACGGCTTCTTCGCTGCTTGTCGCTACCTGTCCTTCCGGTACGGCAATACCATATTCGGCAAAAAGCGCTTTGGCCTGATATTCATGCAGATTCATGCATAGTCTCCGGGGCAGTTGATTGGGTTCCCGCTTATTCTAACGCCAATTCAATGAGATGATCAGCCAATCATCAATTTTATACCCACCAGTATGGCGATTATTTCAAATGACCGTTTGATCCAGCGATTCCCCTGGCGAATCGCAAGATGCGCACCCGCATAACCACCGATCAGGGATCCCGCCAGGAGCGCGGGAAGCCAGTCCCACCGAATGCTGCCAAGCATTCCCAGGGTAAGCGCACCCGCGCCATTCCAGAACATTCCCACCAGCACCAGGGTATAGGCAACAGCTCTCTTGTAATCCAGGCCAAACCAGCGTACCAACCACAGGGTCACAAACAAACCGGTGCCGGAAGTCAGGGAACCATTGAGTATCCCCAGAAAGAACAATCCCAGCCCCCCGGCAAGCATTCCCGCCCTGTCCCGGTGATCCGGGCGATACTCTTGCCCCAGCCGCCTCCTGCTCGCCGAGTACAGTCCCAAGCCCAATGTCAGGCAGCCCAGGGCAATTTCCGCCATACGACCGGGAACATGAAGAATGATGCTGGCTCCGATCACCACTCCGGGCAGCCCTGTCGCCAGGACGAACAAGGTAAACCGGCGCTCCAGGGTGCTCTCCCGCATATGCCGGACAGTGGCCCCTACGCCCAATGCCACAGAAGCCACCTTATGCGTGGCCAGGGCCACGCCAAACGGCAAGCCGAGGAAAATCAGCACAGGAAGCTGCAGCAAGCCTGCGCCTCCACCGGAAAATGCGGAAAACAGGTTTGCTATGAGCGACACAAAAAAGAGCAGTAATTGATCCATTCGGATGTATTTTCCCGCTAAATTGATTATTCTCTACCCGTGTTTTTCATCATAAGGCAGCAAGATCATGCGCATCTCATTTTTCCTCGCTTTGTTGATTGTCATCAGTCACTCTGCCAATGCCAAGCTCTACAAATGGGTGGACGAGGAAGGAAACGTACAGTATTCCGACAAGCTGCCCCCTGCCGCCGTAAAGAAACCTCATGAAAAACTGGACCGGCATGGCCTGGTCATCGACAGGAAAGGGCGCGCCAAAACGCCGGAGGAAATCGCCGAGGAAGAGCGGGTAAAAAGACTGCGCGAAGAAACCCAGCGGCAGATCGCGGAGCAACAGGCCAAGGACCGGGTTCTGTTAAACAGCTATCGCAGTGATGATGACATCATTCTCGCCAGGGACGGAAAGCTGGCAACCATTGACTCACAGATCCGCATCACCTACACCAATATCACCCGACTCAAGGAGCGTCTTTCCGGCTACAAGCAGAAAGCCGCCAATCTCGAACGCCAGGGAAAAGCGATTTCCGCGCAATTGCAAACCAGCATTGACAATACGCGCAAGGAAATCAACGACAGCTATGCCTCCATCCTGCGCCAGGAGAAAGACAAGGACACCATTCGCAGCAAGTATGCACAAGATCTGGAGCGTTTCCGCACCCTGTCAAAACTGAAAGCGGACAACCGCGCCCAGATTCTGGCGGAAACCGAACGCAAGAATGACGACGCCATTGTCAAAACTGTTGTGCATTGCCAGGATCTGACACATTGCAACAACCTCTGGAACAAAGCCAAAACCTATGCAAAAAAATACGCCACCACGCCAGTATATGTAGACTCTGACAAAATTTTCATCACCCAACCCCCGAGAAAAAACGAAGACCTGAGCATCACCGTATCCAGGCTGCGCCCGCGCAAGGATCAGGCGGAACTCATCTTCCTGGATATCCAGTGCAAGAAAGAGGTCGCCACGGACACCTGGTGCAAACGCCCGGAGGCAATAAAGATCCGGGAAAACTTCCGCACAGCAATCCTCGGCAAAAAATAGCGCTCCCGTTCAGGAGAAAAGGCCTGCATCCAGTATCTTCCATTCCGCTTCCCAGTTGGAGAGCGGAGAAGCCTGAAACCGGGTGCGGAGAAACTGTCGCATGCGCCCTTCGACATAGATGACCAGCATCTCGGCCGCAGCTTCCGGCGTCATGGACAGTTTTGCATCCTCACGCATTTGCGCTTCACGCAAAACCTGACGCAACTGCGTTTGCAAACGCCCAAAAAAGGCTTCGATGCGATCATGCAAGCGCTCATGTTCCCCCATGAGGGCGTCACCAAGCAGCACCCGCACGATGCCGGGGTTACGTTCGGCAAAGGCCAGCATCAGATACAGGATGCGCGCACAACGCTGGCGGGTGTGGCGATCTTCTTCCAGAATCTGGTTGATGCGGCTGAAAATGCCGTCTTCGGCAAAGCTGATCAAGCCCTCGAACATGCGCGCCTTGCTGGGAAAATGGCGATACAGGGCGGCTTCAGACACGCCGACAGCTTCCGCCAGCTTCGCGGTGGTGATGCGCCCGCCGGGCCTGCTCTCCAGCTCCCGGGCCAGCGCCTCCAGAATCGCCTGCTTGCGGTTGCCGCTGTTCAACGAATCAGCGTCCCGATGCCTTCATCGGTGAACAGCTCCACCATAACCGCATGTTTTACCCGGCCATCGATAATATGGGAAGAAACCACGCCGCTGCGCACCGCTTCGAGCGCGCAACGGATCTTGGGCAACATGCCTCCATGAATGGTGCCGTCGGCAATGAGCTCATCCACACGCACGGTGGTCAATCCGGTAAGCAGTTCGCCTTCCTTGCTCAACAACCCCTTGGTATTGGTCAGCAGGATCAGCTTTTCCGCCCTTAACACCTCCGCTACCTTGCCCGCTACCAGATCTGCATTGATGTTGTAGGAGCGCCCGTCTTCGCCAACACCAATGGGTGCAATCACCGGAATGAAATCACCATGCACCAACATGTCCACCACAGAGGCATCAATGCTCTCCACCTCGCCTACATGGCCGATATCAATCGCATCATCTGCATCATCAGGCGCATCGATAGTCAGCTTCCGCGCCCGGATCAGATCACCATCCTTGCCTGTCAGACCTACGGCAGAACCGCCATGGCGATTGATCAAGTTGACGATTTCCTTGTTTACCAGGCCACCAAGCACCATTTCCACCACATCCATGGTTTCAGCATCCGTAACCCGCATGCCGCTAACGAACTGACTCTCCTTCCCCAACCGCTCCAGCAAGCTGCCGATTTGCGGCCCGCCTCCGTGCACGACCACGGGATTGATGCCAACCGTCTTCATCAACACCACATCGCGGGCAAAGCTCTGTTTCAGTTCTGTATCCACCATGGCATTTCCGCCATATTTGATCACCACCGTCTTGTCACGAAAGCGACGGATATAGGGAAGGGCTTCGGAAAGCACACGGGCCACATTGGTGGCGGCATCTGGGGTAAGGCTCATGATACAGGGCTACTCGGGATAAGATCCGGATCAAAGGATATCAAAACGGCAAGGGCAACTCCGGCGCCACCTGCTCCAGCAAAGTACGGAATTTGTTTTCAATCTCCGCCAGCGCCTCTTCGTTGCTGGCTTCAAAGCGGAAGATCAGCGCCGGCTGGGTATGGGAAGCGCGCACCAAACCCCAGGCTTCGGTGTATTCCACCCGCAGACCATCCAGTTCCACAACATCGGCGCCGGTAAAATCACCATGCTGACGCATGGCGGCGACAATCTGTTCCGCCCGCCCTTCAGGGGTTTCCACCTGCATCAGCGGCGTTGCAAATTCAGATCTGTACTCTGCAAAGGCTTCGGAGACCGGCGCAGATTCCAGGGAAAGGATTTCCAGCAACCGTGCAGCAGTATACAGGCCATCATCAAAACCATACCAGCGTTCCTGGATATAGATATGCCCGGACATTTCCCCGGCCAGCATGCCCCCGGTCTCCATTAGCTTGCCCTGCAACTCCACATGACCGGTTTTCCACAGAATGGGACGGCCGCCACTGGCAAGAATCATTGCCGGCAGGTTGGCGCTGCACGCCACATCATATATCACATCCGCTCCGGGGTGACGGTGGATAATATCACTGCCAAGTTTCATGATGAGTTCATCAGGCGCAATCATCCGGCCTTTCTCATCCACAATCGCCAGCGCATCACCATCCACGTCCAGGGCGATACCGATATCCGCTTCCTTGGCCTGCACTTCAACGGCCAACGCCGCCAGATTTTCCGGGTTTGACGGATCCGCCAGATGATTGGGATAGGAACCATCCGGTTCACAAAACAACTGGATGACTTCACAACCCAGTTCCTCCAGCAGGCGCACCGCCAGAGAGCCGGCAATCCCGTTGCCGCAATCCAGCACCACCTTCAAACCATCGATCAACTGCACATCTTCACAGACGGTGCGGATGTATTCTTCACTCAAATCTCGCGAAGTAAGCTGTCCCACCCCCATACTGCAGGCGCCCGTCAGAATACGCTCGCGGATCTCCAGCAATTGCTGCTGCGCCAACGGCCGTCCGTCCACGATGATCTTGAAACCGTTGATGTCCGCCTGGCTGTGCCCTCCCGTCACCATGACAGCAGAGGTGCTGGATGTCACTCTGGTGCCGAAGGACAGCAACGGCATGGGAACAACTTCCGCATCCACCACATCACAGCCGGACGCCAGAACGCCGGCAATCAGGGCTGTCGAGTATTCGCTACTCGCGGGGCGGTTGTCTCTTCCCACCAGCAGGCTGTTTCCACCTGCTTCCTGCACCATGCTGCCCACAACCAGACCAATGGCCTGGGCGATATCCGCATTCAGATCCATGCCGCTATGCCCGCGGATCACATTTTTCCGGAATAGGGATTCCGGCAGTTGTTCCGGCAGCATCTCCCGGACTTCCTGTTCCTGTCTTTTTTCCCTTTCCAGATCATCCACCTTGATACGGACCTGACCCGCCTTGTTTTCCCTGTGCTCGGCTGCGGAAGAGGCAGTGCGCGTGGCCTGCGCATAACGTGTCAGCATTTCTATCGCAGGGACAGATTCCAGAAGATGCGGCTGCTGTGCAGTGGAACCCAAACGCTTCAAGGTGGCATCCACCAAGGTGACGGTCATGCCCATGTCCGCCAGATAATCCTTACGCAAGCGCTGGTAGCTCCAGAATACGACCAGCGCCAACAAAACAATGGCGGCAGCAGCCAAAGCTGCCAGCATGGGGACAGATAGACCAAGAGCGCCCGTATAAGCATAGGTCACATGCCACAGGGCGCCAGGCACAGGCATTCTTTCGCCCGCAGCTTTGGCAATGGAATCACCCAGGGCAACCAAAGGCATACCGGTATTCTGCTCCAGCCGTATGCCGGCATTCCGGATCTGCAAGTCCTTCAAGCCCGCGGAGATGAGCTGGAGGGGAAAAGTAACGAAAAGAACGCCGGAAAGTTTTTCTTCCTCTTTAACCGGCATGGCGACAAGAAAATAGGCTTTTCCGTCAGCATCCTTGAGTGCTTCTACGGGTACCGGCCCGGCTTTGGCGCGCACCCGCTGAAACATATCCGCAGCCGCATAACTGCCAAACAGGGTCGCCTGCACTTTTGCGTCATCCCAGTCTTTTGCCGGCAGCAGCCTGACAGAAAGCGCGCCCGGCAGTTTGGTCTCAAGTATGCCGCCTGCATCCTGCATTGCCGCTTCCCCGGCACGCAAGGCCTTCAGCACGGCATTCTCGGCGGCCGCCAACCGAACCAACTCTGACTTGCCTTGCACTACAGCACCGACATATTTCCGTACGGCGTTTGCCAGCGGTTTTACCGATTGCTCAAGTTCGGATTCGACTTCGTTATTGCTCAGCCAGCTTTGGCCCACTACCACGGCGGAAACCAATACCACAGCCATAATGAGCACGGGAACGAAATAATAAAATATGGAGCGCGGCTTGCAGCCACCCGCTGATCGCTGGACAGTATCTTCTACTACTGAAGCTTGCTTCTTTTTCCCAATCATCTAATCCCCTACTTCTCCCCGCCAGATAACATGCCGACGCAAAAACCAGAGAAAATCAATTCCCTTTAACTATGCCCTGCATGGGTCAGATACTGTTGTTCTAACACGTCCAGCAACGATTGCGCCAGTTTCCGCTTGTCTTGCACAGGCAATTGTTTTTCACCACCGGGCCAGATGACCAGCAGTGCGTTGTCGTCACGCTCAAAACCCAGATCATCGCCAACCGGATTTGCCGCCAACATATCCAATTTCTTTGCCCGTAGTTTCGCCCTCGCATTCTCGACCAGGTTTTCCGTCTCCGCAGCAAAGCCCAATGTAAAGGGGCCATCTTTCAGCGCGGCAACCTCCGCCAGGATGTCCGGGTTCTTCACCATGCCGAGCACAAGCTTTTCCGCAGCCTTTTTGATTTTCTGTTTTTCCGACCGTTCGGGTCTGTAGTCCGCCACCGCGGCGCAACTTGCAAATATATCCGTTCTCTCCATGTTATCAAACACGGCCTTGTGCATTTGCAATGCAGTTTGCACATTGATCCGCCGTACTCCAGGCGGCGTTGACAAAGCAACCGGCCCGGACACCAACACGACTTCCGCACCCTGGCGCACAAAAGCCTCCGCCAGGGCAAAGCCCATTTTCCCCGAGCTTCTGTTGCCAACAAACCTTACGGGATCAATGGCTTCTTGGGTAGGCCCTGCGGTAACCACCACCTTTTTCCCGGCAAACACTCCCCTGTGGCTCAAAGAACCCAGCATCGCCACGATGTCCGCAGGCTCCAGCATGCGGCCCGGACCAACGTCGCCACAAGCCTGCTCCCCGGATGCCGGCCCCAGAATGCTCACCCCCCGGGACGCAAGCACAGAAAGATTCTGCTGCACCGCGGCATGCCGCCACATATGCACATTCATTGCCGGCGCCATGCTTACCGGCGCTGAACAGGCCAGATACAGGGCGGAAAGAAGATCATCTGCCAGGCCATGGGCCGCACGAGCCAGAAAATTTGCGGTTGCCGGAGCTATCAGCATCTGATCCGCCCAACGCGCCAGTTCAATATGCCCCATCGCCGCTTCATGTTCCTCATCAAACAGATGACAGCGCACAGGGTTGCCGGTTACCGCCTGAAAAGTCAGGGGCGCGACGAAACGGGCCGCAGCTTCCGTCATCACCACCCGCACCTCGGCGCCCGATGCAACAAGAAGCCTGGCCAGCTCCACGCTTTTGTAGGCGGAAATCCCCCCTGTCACTCCCAGCAAGAGGTTTTGAGCACCGGTTTGCGTCACTTTTCACCAAGACATGGGCAAAGAATGCCTCAAGGTTAACCTATGCCGGGGATCATGCAAAGGAGCACAAGCACTGGAATTTCTCCAGGGAAATGCGCTAAGCTTGTCACCGGTTCGATTACTTCAGGGATGAAGCGATGGCAATTCCAGACTGGCCGGCACAGGAACGCCCCAGAGAAAAACTGCTGCGCTCGGGAGCGCAGGCATTATCCGACGCAGAACTCCTTGCGATTTTTCTGCGAACCGGCACCCGGGGAAGCAGCGCGCTGGATCTGGCTCGCGATCTCTTGCAGCAATTTGGCGGCTTGCGTCCCTTGCTCGCGGCCAGCCGCACGGAATTCTGTTCCATGCACGGCCTGGGGGATGCAAAGTACTGCCAGCTCCAGGCGGTTATCGAAATGGCTCACCGCCATTTACGCGAATCCCTCGAAAGAGGCGACGCCCTGACATCGCCAGAGCAAACCCGGCGCTATCTGCGGCTCAGGCTGCAATCCTACCCCTACGAGGTGTTTGCCTGCCTGTTTCTGGACAACCGGCACCACGTCATCGCTTTCGAAGAGCTGTTTCAGGGAACCATAGACGGCGCCTCCGTTTACCCACGGGAAATCGTGCGCCGCGCCCTGCACCACAATGCCGCCGCAGTCATCTTCAGCCACAATCATCCCTCCGGCATCGCAGAACCCAGTCAGGCCGATGAGCGAATCACCCTGCGCCTGAAAGAAGCGTTGGCGCTCATCGATGTGCGGGTATTGGATCACGTTGTGGTGGGGTTTGAAAACAGCGTATCTCTGGCGGAGCGCGGGGTGCTGTAGCAGACGGCCAAACGCCTACATGCTGTACGCTGGCTGCCGGCCATGCATGTTCGTTCTCCGGCAGGCGCCTATATTGATAGCCGGCGCAGTGAAGGATCCGCCTCACTCTGCTCCCATTCCAGCAGAAAATCATCCATCAGACTTCGCACCACATAGGGTGCATTGTAGTCCAGCCGGGCATTGCCCAGATCACTCCACAGGTTTCTCAGGATGTAACCACAGTCATCCGCCAACAGGAAACTTCGCTGCTGGTTCCTGAATTCCTCCGCACGCCGCCGGATTTCCACACTGCTGGCCCTCTCCTGGGCAAGCTGCACCAGCCCGCTTCCTCCTCTTCCCAATTCATCGGTTTCCGCAACCAGAATCAGGATGCGCGTCCTGGCATGGCGAATGATCAATTGCCGAACGGCTTCGACAAAACAGGGCTGGTTGTATATTCCCGGATTGAGCCGAAAACTGTATATCATCAGGCGGCGACGGCATTGCGCCGCCATTCGGCAACTGTGTTTGCGCAATGCGCCCAATCCGTCAGCATGTCGCGCACCATGGGTTTCACCCAATACCGGCCCGAAATTCTCGTTGCCCACAAGCAGGTTTCTCCTTGGTAAACTATTAATCTGGCGCCAATAGATATCATGTTCAGTCGTCGCCTGCTGGTTCGCGGCAAGGCGGAGCCACGCCGCTTTCGTCATTCTAAAGCCAGTGGATCGAACGCAGTCCGCGGGCCAGCAGGCGACGACCTTTCAATATATAACAATAAGTTAGGTGCGTCAGGCAGGCGCCAGTACGGCGTTGCAACCCTTGACAAGGGAACAACCCTTGTCTGCGCGCTGCGCCTTGTTCTGACACCTGCCTGACGCCCTGAACATGGTATATGTTGGTGCCAGGTTACTATCACCCTATGCATCAAGTATAGTCGGAAACCGTATCTGCGCTCCAACTCTTCCGAAAGCATATGCCCAGCAAGAAAATTTGCCAAGAAGGTGCGGCTCTGGTATAAATGCGCGTCTTTATTGCGGCCCAAGCCGATTTCTTGGGTCTGTTGAACCAGAATTTTGAGGCCAAGACCATGTCCAAAGTATGCCAGGTAACAGGCAAACGACCGGTTTCCGGAAACAATGTTTCCCATTCCCACAGAAAGACCCGTCGTCGTTTCCTGCCCAACCTTCATTATCATCGCTTCTGGGTGGAAAGCGAGCAGCGCTGGGTTCGCCTGCGCGTAACTGCTGCCGGCATGCGCACCATCGACAAGAAAGGCATTGACGCTGTACTGGCAGAAATCCGCGCACGCGGCGAAAAGGTATAAGGGAGCAGATCATGGCAAAAGCAGTTCGAGAAAAGATTCGTCTGGTTTCCAGCGCCAATACCGGGCACTTCTACACCACCACGAAAAACAAGCGCACCCAGGCAGGGAAAATGGAAATCAAAAAATACGACCCCAAGGCGCGCAAGCATGTGATGTACAAGGAAGGAAAGATCAAGTAAGCATTTCCGGTTTGCCCGTCTTCTTGTCAGCCCCCGCCAAGCACGGGGGTTTTATTTTGCTTTTCCGGATAAACGGTATTTTTTCAGGTATCCACGCAGCTGGTCATAACTCAGCCCCAGCGCCCGGGCTGTCTGGCGCTGGTTGTATCTGTTCCGCTCCAGGGCATGCTGCAACAATGTCTGCTCG
>JAMOMB010000112.1 GCA_027068795.1 Sedimenticola sp.
TGGCCATGGGCGAGTCAACGCTGATCCAGTTTTTCTGCGGGACGAACTCGTCTGCACCCACGATGCGGTAGGTGACTTCCTCGCCGTTTTCATCTTCCAGGGTTACCCAGGCGCCAAAGAAGATACGTCCGGTATCCTGGGGCGGGTTTTCAACGCATTTCAGCTCCGGCATGCGTTTTTGCAGATAGCGGATGCGCCGGTCCATCTCCCGCAGTTGCTTTTTCCTGTAGATGTATTCGGCGTTTTCCGAGCGGTCTCCTTCGGCGGCTGCGGCGGCCAGGATCTTCACCACGTTCCGGCGCTTCTTCCATAGCCGGGTCAATTCCTCGTGCAGCGCCTGATAGCCGGCCTTGGTGATGTAGGGGGATTTTCCGGCCATGGCTCAGAACTGGCCGGTACGCAGCAGAACCAGGGTGCAGGCCTCTTCCCAGGGAATGCCTGCGCCATCCAGGGCCTGCTGCAGCAAGGGGGATTCCGTGCCGGGGTTGAAGATCACCCTGGCGGGCCGGAGATCGAGTATATCGTCGATCATGGCGTTCAGGCGGGCGGATCCGACGTAGAGAGTAAGGGTGTCTACAGGCTGTTCGACATCCGCCAGGCTGTTGCGTACCGCCAGGCCCTCGCTTTCCTTCAATTTCGGGTGCACCGGGGTGATGTTCCGGAAGCCCTTTTCCCGCAGCAGGCGGATGGCCTGGTTGGCGTAGCGTTCGGGTTTGCGGGTGGCGCCGAGCACCACGACATGATGATTGGTTGTGTCCATACTTTTTCCTCGGGCGGCAAAGGGGTATTCCCGTCGCCATACTCAGGTAGAATGCGTCTAAATTGACAGGCTAACGAAGGAATTTCAAGTATGAATATTGCAATACCCCTGCATGTGTTGTCCGTGGTGATCTGGGTGGGCGGCATGTTTTTCGCGTATGTGGCGTTGCGCCCCGCTGCGGTCAGTGTTCTCGAGCCGCCTTTGCGCCTGCGCTTGTGGACAGAGGTGTTCGGGCGTTTTTTCCCCTGGGTGTGGGCCTGCGTCATTCTGATTCTGGGTAGCGGATACTGGATGATATTCAGCGTTTATGGCGGTATGGGCGCACTGGCGCTGCATGTGCATATCATGTTCAGCCTGGGGCTGGTCATGATGCTGGTGTTTTTCTATGTCTACTTCCTGCCCTACCGGGCGCTGAAGCGGGCCACAGCCGGGGAAGACTGGCCGGCGGGAGGAAAGGCTCTGGGGTCGATCCGCCGTCTGATCGGCTTCAATCTGGCGCTGGGCATGCTGACAGTGATCGTTTCCACCGGCGGCGTCTACTGGAATCTTGCCGCCCTGACGGAATAGAATTTGCCGGAAAAGAAAAAAGCCCACCGAAGGCCGGTGGGCTAAATCTGACAATAGTCAGGAGGAGTGAGAACATTCTGGATAACGTTAAACTTATCCATAAGGTTTTGTTTCCAAGACCTTGAAACGAAGTGTACTCGTTCTGCAGATTTGCATATTGATCTGGCTCAAATAAATTACCATATTTTTGCAAAGGGAATTGTTTTTTTGCGGAAATCGCTGTTTGCGGCAGGCGAAATCAGCGCACCCCGTATTTCTCCCGGTATTCCTGGATGGCCGCCAGTTGTTGCGGTGAATCGCCTTTTTCCGCCAGGAAGTCCGCCAGGTCGTCGAGCTGCACGATACTGGCGACGGGAATGCCGTAATCGCGCTCCACTTCCTGGATGGCGGACAGTTCCCCCAGCCCCTTTTCCTGGCGATCCAGGGCGATGATCACGCCCGCGGCCCGGGCGCCCTGCTGTTCGATGATGCTCATGGATTCGCGCACAGAAGTGCCGGCGGAAATCACATCGTCGATGATGAGCACCCCGCCTTCCAGGGCATGACCCACAATCGTTCCCCCTTCGCCGTGATCCTTGGCCTCCTTGCGGTTGAAGGCGTAGGCCACATCCCTGTGGTGCTGCTCATACAGCGCTGCCGCAGTGACCGCCGCCAGGGGAATGCCCTTGTAGGCAGGGCCGTAGAGCACCTCGAAAGGGATTCCCGCATCCTCGATGGCCTGGGCGTAATACCTGCCCAGACGGGCCAGGGCCGCCCCGGTGTTGAACAGGCCGG
>JAMOMB010000113.1 GCA_027068795.1 Sedimenticola sp.
AAAGGCGGCGCCGCCCAGGCCCACGATGCCCGCCCAGCGGATGCGCTCGCGCAGCAGGGACGGGTCGAGATCGGCATACTGGGGCAGGGGTTCCGGTAGCTCGCCCCAGGCGTCCTTTCCGTCGGCCTGCAGGAGAATGCAAGGGGCGCTCAATCCGGAAGGATGGGGGACGGGGCGTTCCTCGATACCCAGAATGACGCCGGAAGTGGGCGCATGAACAGGGGCGCCGATGTATTCCGTGGTTCGCGCAATGATCTGCCCCTTGTAGACTTGTTCGCCGGCGGTGACGGCGGGTTCCGCTGCGGAACCGATATGCTGTTGCAGCGGCAGGGTAAGGATTTCAGGAAGGGGAGGCTTGCCCAGGAATTTTCCGGCGGACAGGGATTTCCTGTCCGGGCGGTGAATGCCGCCGTGAAAATCCCAGCGCCCTGGATTTCGGGTAATCAAGATCCCTGCTCCTGCGTCTTGGGTTCCTGCTCCCCGCTGTTGGGGAAGGGCCATTTCCAGTTGCTGAGGGTGGTCTTCACCGGCACCATGTCGATGCATTCCACCGGGCAGGGCGGCACACAGAGTTCACAGCCCGTGCACTGATCGGCGATGACGGTGTGCATCTGTTTGGCGGCGCCGACGATGGCGTCCACCGGACAGGCCTGGATGCACAGGGTGCAGCCGATGCATTCTTCCTCGCGGATATGGGCGATGGACTTGACAGCGCTGGCCGCGCTCCCGTTTTCCAGGGGTACGGGTTCCTTGCCCAGGAGGTCGGCAAGGGCGAGCATGCCGGCTTCTCCGCCGGGAGGGCAGAGGTTGATGTCCGCTTCCCCTGCGGCAATCGCCTCTGCATAGGGGCGGCAACCGGCGAATCCGCACTGCCCGCACTGGGTTTGCGGCAGGATGGCGTCGATCTGATCCACCAAGGGATCGCCTTCCACCTTGAAGCGTATGGCGGAATAGCCCAGGAGCAGGCCGAAAGAGGCGGACAGGGCGGCAATGGCGAGTATGGCGGTGAGCATGTCAGCCGGACACCAGCCCGGAAAAGCCCATGAATGCCATGGACATCAGCCCCGCGGTAATGAGGGCGATGGCGTTGCCCTTGAACGGCTCCGGCACATCGGCGACATTGACGCGCTCGCGTACCGCGGCGAACAGCACCAGCACCAGGGAGAAACCCATGGCCGCGCCGAATCCGTACAGCGCCGATTCCACGAAACTATGCTGCTCCTGGATGTTCAGCAGGGCCACGCCGAGTACGGCGCAGTTGGTGGTGATCAATGGCAGGAAAATGCCCAGCACCTGATACAGCAGCGGGCTGGTCTTGTGCATGACCATCTCGGTAAACTGCACCACCACGGCGATGACCAGGATAAAGGCGATGGTGCGCATGTATTCCAGTCCCAGGGGTTCCAGCATCCAGGTATTGACCAGGTAGCTGGCTACGGAGGAAAGGGTCAGGACGAAAGTCGTCGCCAGCCCCATGCCCATGGCGGTTTCCAGCTTGCGGGATACGCCCATGAAGGGACACAGACCGAGAAATTTCACCAGCACAAAGTTGTTTACCAGTACGGTGCTGACGAGGATGAGCGCGTATTCCGACATTGTCAGTTGGTATGTTTCAGGGATATTTGCATGATAAGGTATTCAGACGCCAGCCGCCTTGACAATACTCAGGCGTCACTGCTGGCCTGGATCTGGTTGACGAGGGCTGTCGCTGGCAAAGAAATGGCTGTAGAAATAGTTGGTGGCTTCCACGAAGCCATGAATGCTGCCGCAGTCAAAGCGTCTGCCATGAAATTTGTAGGCGATGACGCCGCCTTTGTTGATTTGGCTCTTCAGGGCATCGGTGATCTGTACCTCCCCGCCGGCGCCGGCGGGCGTATCGCGCAGCAGGTCGAAGATATCCGGCGTCAGGATATAGCGCCCGATAATGGCCAGATTGCTGGGCGCCGCACCCTGGGGTTTTTCCACCATGTCCTCGATGCGGTACAGGCCGGGTTCTATTTCCGTGCCGGAAACAATGCCGTATTTATGGGTATCCTGTTCGGGAACCTCCTCAATGGCGATGATGCTGCAATGATACCGCTCGTAGATTCTGAGCATTTGCGCCAGTATGCCGTCCCGTCCATGCTCGCCGGTACACAAGTCATCGGCCAGCACCACGCCAAAGGGCAGGTTGCCAATCAAAGGCTCGCCGCTGAGAATGGCGTCTCCCAGGCCTTTCATTTCCTTTTGCCGGGTATAGGAAAAGGTGCAGGTTTCCATCAGGCGATTGGTTTCTTCCAGCAGGGACTCCTTGTCAGTGCCGCTTACTGCCGCCTCCAAAATCCGGTTGTTGTCGAACAGGTCTTCGATAGCATGTTTGCCGCGGCCGGTGACGATGGCGATGTCGGTCATGCCGGCATCTGCTGCCTCTTCCACGCCGTACTGGATCAGGGGTTTGTTGACAATGGGCAGCATTTCCTTGGGGATGGATTTGGTCGCCGGCAGAAACCGGGTGCCGTAGCCTGCGGCGGGAAAGAGACATTTTTTTATCATGGGTCAGGTTTCCTTACTTCCGTAGTTTCCAGGTGGGTTGGTTTTGTTCGTTGATGAGTTGGTGGTGGATCAGCCATTCGCGGGCGTCTTCCGCATCCTCGTGGAACCAGGCGCTGCTGGAGCCGAGGCGGAAGCTGTAACCCCATTCGTCCATATCCTTGAACATGCGCTCCCGACCGAATCCAGGCAGATGATCGGCGAGCAGGATCTGTAGATAGCAGACGCCGTTTTCTTCCTCGTAGCCGCCGCCGGCATCCGTATGCAGTTTCCGCCTCCTTTCATCATCCATGCAGATATAGTGGCAGGTTTCGTGAAATGCGGAATGCAGGGGCGTATCGCCACGCACCAGCAAGGCGTCGCCGATCAGACCGGCCTCCGGGTCGCCGAAATGGGAGCCGGGAACAGGATCGCCGTCCGCCACCTGCTCCAGCTGCATTCCGTATTTTCCTATCAAGCCGGCGAGGGATGCGCCCGGCGGGTCGCTGCACAGCAGAACCCCCATTCAGCATTGCTCCCAGGGCAACCCCCGAAAGCGCCAGCCGTTGATGGTGCTGCGCTGGTGATGCTCGTTCAGGTCGCCTTCGAAGCCTTCTTCCACGTTATAGATGTCGGTCAGACCGGCTTCCAGCAAGTGTTTGCCTGCTTCCAGGGAGCGTTTGCCGCTGCGGCAGATGAGAATCACCGGAGCGCAGTCATGCTCCTTGTCGCAGACCACGCCCCCGAGCAGCAGCTTGCGGATATCGGTGACGAAATCCGGGTTGATCTCCCAGTTGGGTTCGTCGATCCAGGGAATATGCACTGCGCCCACCGGGTGTCCGACGAACAGGAATTCCATGCTGGAGCGGACATCGACCAGCACCGCGCGCGGGTTGTCCTGGAGAAGTTTGTAGGCTTCCACGGCAGAAAGGCTCAATGGCGATGATGTTTCCATAGTGTTTTCCGGATAATATGCTCGAATCCTGGGGATTATAGAACATGGTTTGATATGCGAACCCGTTTGTTGCGTTATTTTATTCGTTTTCTGGGCATTTTGCCTCTGCCGCTGTTGGGCGCAGGCGGCCGTTTCGCCGGTTGGCTGGCCTATCGCATTCCCAACCGGGAGCTGTCCAATGCCCGCACCAACCTGGAAATGTGTTTCCCCGACCTTTCCGCGCCGCAACGGGAGGATCTGCTCCGGGCCACGTTGAAGGAAAACGCCATCACTTTGCTGGAAATGCCGGCGGTCTGGTATGGCGATACGGACGCCTGGCTGCAGCGTCTGGATACGGGAAGCGTGCCGGATGACATCCGCCGTCTCATGCAGCGGGGCAAGGGGGTGGTGATCGCCATGCCGCATTTGGGCAACTTCGAAATCAGCGCACACTTTTTCGGCGCCATCGGCAAGGCGACGGGTTTGTACCGCCCTCCGCGCAAGGAGGGCCTGGAATCAGTGATGCTGGAAGGCCGCAACCGGCCGGGGCGGAACCGGATGGTGGCGACGGACAGACAGGGAATCAAGGCGTTGTACCAGGCCCTGGACAAGGGGGAGCTGATCGTCATTCTGCCGGATCAGCAGCCGAAGACCGCCAAAGGCGGCGGTGGCGTGTTTGCGCCTTTTTTCGGCGTGCCGGCGCTGACCATGACCCTGGTGAATCGCTTTGCCCGCAAGACCGGCGCGCCGGTGTATTTCATTGCCTTTGTACGCACCGGCGCAAAGCCGGAGTACAAGGTGGTCGGCCTGGAGGCGGATCAAGCCATCGCCAGCGAGGATGCCGAGGAAGCCGCCCGGGCGCTGAACGCAGGCGTGGAGCAGCTGGTGCGGCAATTTCCGCAGCAGTATCAGTGGACCTACCGGCGTTTTCAGGCCCAGCCCGATGGCGTGAATCCCTACAAAAAAAGTTGACGGGATTTCCGCCCCGGGGGGCGGGAGCGTTTACGCGACTTCTTCCAGATGCTGTGCTTTGGCCTGGCGGGCTTTTTCCGCCTCTTCCCTGGAATAGGCTTTGCCGGACCAGAGCATATCGTAGGCGATTTCCTCGTTACCGTTTTCACACAGTTCCAGCACTTTCTTGAACAGGGGTTGAAAGGTTTCGCTGCGGTGGGATTGTTCGTGGTTCTCGAAACTGTCCCAGAAGGTTACGATCAATGCTTCGCGTTCCTTCAGCGGGCTTTCCACGGCCTGGCCGATGGTGCTGCCTTCGTTGGATATATTGCCGCTGTTCAGGGCCACGAAACCGCCGATGAAGCCGGTGTCGGAGTGATAGGTTTTCACGTTTTCGCAAAGATAGGCGACCCGCTCCTGCAGGTCGTCCACGCTGTATCCGGATTTCAGGATAACGCGATTGACGGTAACGATGCCGTCATGGGGGAAGTTCTCGATGAGTGTGGACATTGGTTCTCTCCTGTAGCAATCCGTAATTTTTGTTCATGTATAAATTGGACGCCGGAACGTAATATAAGTTCATTATTAATTACTAATATAACCCGGGAAATATGTCCGGTTTTTTCCGCCCGGATGTTTCACCCGGGCGCCTGCACTCGTACTGGTTTTGCTGTCCGGTTACTACGATACGTCCCAGCACCGATCCCGCATTGCACTACCCTTACCCATCCATGGGTTCGTGCGCCGGGATGACGGCTTGATCAGAGGCTCCCTAACTGTCCCGGGGAAAGACGGCGCAACGGACTGCTCCGGGATGCTTCCGTGCTGTCGAGGTAGAGGACGCCGCCGGAGATGGTGGCCTGCCAGTCAAAGCGGCGGGGAAGGGACCGGGAGAGTGTGACGACCAGTTCCTCGTCCAGGGACAGGATGTCTCCCTGGAAATCCGGTAGCTGGTTGCCATGCTGCCTTTTCCAGCGCAGCAGCAGCCCTTCGTGGGTGACCACGGAAACTTTTGGCGTGTGCCTGGCGGCTTTGCGCAGGCGGCCCAGAGCAGGTGTGCCCAGGTCTATCCAGTGCAGGATGCGATTGCTGCCATCGCGGATGGCCAGATCCGGCGCCTCTCCTTCGCTCAAGCCGCCTTTGCGGAATTCCAGGCCGGGTTCGTACAGCAAGGCATACGCCAGCAGACGCAATACCAGGCGTTCCGGCTTTTCTGAAGGGTGTTGGGGGGTGGAGAACGCCAGGGTTTCATAGCATTGCCGGTCGGTATCGGCAAGCTGGATGCGGGCGTGGTAGAGCTGGCTTCCCTGAGCCATCATGTAATCCAGTCGATGATATGGTGATCCAGCGGGCCCGCATCGTCTTCGCAAATGGTGCGTCCACGAATGCCATTGCCGGACTGGAATACCGTGTCGGGATTGCCGGACACCAGGGGATGCCAGTCCGGCAGCGCCTTGCCCTCCGCCAGGAGCCGATAGGCGCAGGTGCCGGGAAGCCAATAGGGGTCTTCCAGTTCCTTGAGGGTTATGGTGATGCAGTCCGGCACCCGGGTGGATCGATTGGCGTAATCGCTGCAGCGGCTGCTGGGAATGTCCAGCAGGCGGCAGTGTACGTTGGTGAAATATATTTCCCTGCTGTCTTCGTCCTCCAGGCGGTGGAGGCAGCATTTTGCGCAGCCATCGCACAGGGCTTCCCATTCCTCGGGGCGCATCTCGGCCAGGGATTTGTGTTTCCAGAATTCATTGTTTGGTGCCGTCATGGCGGTCATTCTACCTCCATTCTACCCATAATCTACCTATTGTTATGCACAAGACGGATCGACAGGGGAGTTTTCCGCCTGGTTAGAGAAAGGGTCGCAGGCTGGTTGTCAGGAATGTGTTTCAACTGATTGATTATATGGATATTAACTAAAGGTGGCTGAAAGTTGGTCAATTTAAGCCCCCTGTAGCGCTGGCGGGAACTTGCCTTGATTTTCTCATCTTTTCCACAAAGTTATCCACAGGGAATGTGGAAAAGCGCAATGCCGGAAGCGATGTTCTGACGGGGCAGGCGGGCCTGCATTGCCATGCTTGGCAAGGGAAGGTTCCTGTTTGGGCATGGCGCCTGGTTGTGCTGCATGCCTGAAGCCCTGAATACGACATATATTGTTGCCGGGCGAATAAGGTAGAATGCCGCATCCCTTAACGATTCCCCCTACTCGGAGAACGGCGCTGGCTTCTCTGTTCAAATCCCTGACTACCGTGGGCGGCAATACCATGATTTCCCGCGTGCTGGGTTTTGTCAGGGATCTGGTGCTGGCGCGGGTGTTTGGTGCGGATGCGGCCACGGATGCGTTTTTCGTGGCGTTCAAGATTCCCAATTTTTTGCGCCGCCTGTTTGGCGAGGGGGCTTTCGCCACGGCTTTCGTCCCCGTACTCATGGAGTACAAGGAGCGGCGTTCTCATGCGGAACTGAAGGGGCTGGTCGATCATGTGGCCGGCACCCTGGGCTTGGTGTTGCTGGTGGTGTCCTTTCTGGGCGTGCTGGCGGCGCCGCTGATCGTGTCCCTGTTCGCCTTTGGCTGGGTGCTCGACGGCGCCACGGAAAAGCTGGATCTGGCGGCGCAAATGCTCAGGCTTACCTTTCCGTATCTCCTGTTCATTTCCCTTACGGCTTTTGCCGGGGGGGTATTGAATGCGCACAACCGCTTTGCCGTTCCCGCATTCACTCCGGTGCTGCTGAATCTGTGCCTCATTGGTGCGGCCTTGTGGCTGGCGCCACAAATGCAGCAGCCGGTAGTGGCCCTGGCCTGGGGTGTGCTGATCGCGGGAGTGGTGCAGTTTGCCTTCCAGCTTCCGTTTCTGTACCAGCTGAAACTGTTTCCGGCGTTCAAGCCGGCGCCCCGCCATGAGGGCGTGGGGCGGATCATGAAACTCATGCTGCCGGCCCTGTTTGCCGTGTCTGTGGTGCAGATCAATTTGCTGCTGGATACGGTGCTGGCTTCTTTCCTGCAGACAGGCAGTATCTCCTGGCTGTATTACTCCGACCGTCTTATGGAATTCCCCCAAGGGGTGCTGGGCGTGGCCCTGGCGACGGTGATTCTGCCAAGCCTTTCCCGGCGTCATGCCGCTGCGGATCGCGAGGCCTTCAGCCAAACCCTGGATTGGGGACTGCGCACAACGCTGTTGCTGGGTGCGCCCGCTGCGGTGGGGCTGGCGGTGTTGGCGGGACCCATGATCGCCACGCTGTTTCTTTCCGAGCGTTTCGATATGCGTGATGTGGAAATGGCCCGCTTGAGCCTCATGGCCTACTCCGCGGGGCTGTTGGCGTTTATTCTCATCAAGGTGCTGGCGCCCGGCTATTACGCTCGCCAGGACACCAAAACCCCGGTAAAGATCGGCCTTATCGCCATGGCGGTCAACATGGTGTTCAATCTGCTCCTGATCTTTCCCCTGCAACATGCCGGATTGGCGCTGGCGACCAGCTTGTCGGCCTTTGTGAATGCGGCCCTGCTGTTCAAAGGATTGCGCAAGAGCGGGATTTATCACCCGGGAAAGGAGTGGCCATGGCTGTGGTTGAAGGTCTTTCTGGCAGCCGCGGGAATGGCGGGGATCATTTTGTGGGGCATGCCGGATCTGCAGGCGTGGGCCGAGGTTGGCGCGGGTATGCGCGCCATCTGGCTGGGGTTGTGGGTTGGCGTTGGCGCCTTGACGTATTTTCTGCTCCTGCTTTTGTTCGGGATTCGCCCGGGGCATTTTCGAAACACGGGGCGAGCATAATAACGGGAACCGTTGTAAACTATTCGGTTCGGGAGTCTTTGGGTCAATCGGTACTGGATATGTTGCTGAAGGGTATGTTTCGGTTTCTTTTGTTGTGCAATATCGCGCTGTTGGGGGTATGGAAAACCGCCGCGGCGTCCGAGCTGATCGCGGAAGGGGAAGAGAAGAATGTCCTGCTGATGAAAAATGGCGCAGTGGTCTTGGCGCACACCGGACAATACGAAAGAAAATTTCCGGTCAACGCCATGCTGGATGGCGACCTGCGGTATTACTGGGCCAGTTCTCCCCAGGGTCCCAAAGGCAAGCGCCCCCAAAGCTTTGTGATTGAATTGCAGCAACGATACAAGCTGTACAAGTTGGCTGTCGATAACAGGGAGATGGATGAAGAGCAGTTTCCCGGTATCTCCGCCCGTGAGGTCAGGTTTTCCGTTTCTGTAGAATCGGCGAAATCCGGCTGGAAACCCGTGGCGACTCTTGAGGCATCGCAGTTTTCCCGCAAGGAGGAGGTGCTTGTCGAGCCGGTGGAAGCGAGATGGCTGAAAGTCGAGGTTTTGTCCAACTATGGATTCCGGCTCACGGAAATCAATGAACTGGAGGCGTATGGGAAGCCGGCTGGGCAGGCCGCCCCTTTTGTGGATCCAAATGGCGTCTATCAAACCAACTATGGCCTTCTCAAGCTGGAGGTCGATGGAGACAAGGTGACGGGTTGTTATGAAATGGACAAGGGATATGTTCATGGCGCCACCAACGGACGGGTGTTCGATGTGGAATGGATCGAGCACAAGGGCAAGGAGCGGGGCAAGGCATTGCTGGTTTTGTCATCCAGCGGTTTCCTCAACGGATTGTGGTATGACGACAAAGGGGTGCTGGAAGGCCCTTGGTTTGGCACCAAGCTTCGGCAAAACAGCATCGAATGCGAGCCCCTGAGTGCAGCCATGGGTGTGGGCTTTCGCGCCGATACACTCGTCAATCAGTAGTATGCAGCTTGTTCGTGGTCAGCATAATTTGCGCGCCGGGCACAAAGGTTGTGCCGCCACCATTGGTAATTTTGATGGGGTGCATCTTGGTCATCAGGCGGTTTTCAATGCCTTGCGGGGCAGGGCGGAACAATTGGCTGTGCCCTCCACCGTCATTCTTTTCGAACCGCAGCCCATGGAATTTTTTCAGCCGCAGAAGGCGCCGCCGCGATTGACCCGCTTGCGCGAAAAGCTTGTTCATATCCGTAATTGCGGCATTGATCGGGTGGTATTGCTCGAATTCAACCGGCGGCTGGCAACACTGTCGGCGGAGGATTTCGTACAGCAGGTGCTTGTGGATGGTCTGGGCATCCGTCACTTGTATGTGGGTGATGATTTCCGTTTCGGGCAGGGGCGCAAGGGAGATTTTTCTCTGTTGCGACGGATGGGCGCAGAGCAGGGGTTCAGCGTACAGGGCTTGGATACCGTATGTCACGAAGACTGCCGCATCAGCAGCACCCGTATCCGCGAAGCCCTGGCGGCTGGTGATTTCTCCACCGCGAAACTTTGCCTGGGACGCCCTTACCAGATTTGCGGCCGCGTCGGGCGTGGCCAGCAGCGGGGAAGAACCATAGGTTTTCCCACCCTGAATGTAAATCTGCACCGGCGTTCCAGCCCGGTGCAGGGAGTGTTCGCTGTGCGCGTTCAGGGGCTGGATGAAGGGGATTTGCCGGGGGTTGCCAATGTGGGAACCCGCCCCACTGTCGATGGAGGGGAGCGGCCCTTGCTGGAAGTCCATCTGTTTGATTTTGATCGTCAGGTCTACGGCAGTCAGATTGGCGTAACCTTCCTGGGCAAGATCCGGGACGAGAGAAAATTTTCATCTTTTGAAGAACTGCAGCAGCAGATACTGCTGGATGCCGCCCAGGCGCGCAACATGCTGCAAAC
>JAMOMB010000114.1 GCA_027068795.1 Sedimenticola sp.
ACCGCATGTATCAAATCGGTATCCAGCCCGGTGTCCCGGGCGGCCTGCATGATGAACGGCTTGTACTTGCGGATTCTGTCCTTGAGCACCTTCAGCACCGGCGCCCGTCCGCCGCTGTGGGGCCTGGCGTAACTGAAGCGAAAGCGTTTCACCAGTTTCATGCCCTTGCCATTGGAAGGCATGTTCGTCAGCAGGGTGCGCCCTTCCGCATCCTCGAACTTGTATACGTCCCCGGCTGCGCCTTGGCTCAGGAAAAACAGGAGAATGACAGCCAGGGAATTGCGCATTCAGGCACCACAGCATTTTTTGTATTTTTTCCCACTGCCGCAGGGGCAGGGATCGTTGCGGCCTACCTTGGGCGTTTCCCGCTTGACAGTTTCCGGCGCCGGCAGCTTGCCATCCACATAGTACCAGCGCCCGTTTTCCTTGCGGAACAGGCTGCGCTCATGGTGCTGCTTGAGCAAACCATCTTCTTTGTAGGTGGCGACAAACTCCACCATTCCTTCCTCATCGTCTTCCAGACCATTTTCCGTAGCGCGTACTTCCAGGCCCAGCCATTGGGATTGCTCCGCCCACTTGCGGGTGGCGGCCTCATCCCAGTCATGGCGGCTGCCGGGGTGTAGGCTTTCTCCCAGAAAGGAGATCTTTCCCTCGATGTAGGCGGAATAACGGGCGCGCATGAGGGCTTCGGCAGTCGCCGCCAGCGCCGCGCCGGACAATACCGGCTCGCAACAGGCTGCGTATTCACGCCCGGAGCCGCAAGGACAATTGGACATACGGGTTTGTTCCTTTTTTATGAGTTGTTCAAGGCGGGAATTATAACCCCAATTCCCGCCAGCGTTTGCGGATGCGTTTAGCAGAAACCGGATAAGCGGTTTTCAGTTCCTGGGCGAACAGAGACACCCGAAACTCTTCCAGCATCCAGCGGATTTCTTCCAGACGCGGATCCGTCACGTCTTTTTGGTTCGCCGCCTGCCAGCGCTGCAGCCAGTCATCATGCACCATCCGCAATTCGTTCAGGCGCTGCTGGTCGCGCACAGCAGCGCCACGCAGTTTTTCCAGGCGGAAACCCAGCGCCTTCAGGTAGCGGGGATATTGCTGCAACCGCCCCCAGGGAATCTGTTGCAAAAATCCCTGATAGACCAGCCTGTCCAGTTGTCCCTGCATGTCCTGGGTGGAGGCCAGCCAGTTGATCTGGGTAATGTCGGACAGGATTTTGCGCTGGCGTTGATACAGTTGCAGGATTTCTCCGGCCAGCCTGCATACTTCATGGGCCTGGGCGGACATTTCCCCGCGGTGCTGTTGCAAGCGGGCGGCAAAGCTTTCCCCGTCCCGGATATCCGGGCGCTCCAGCAGGAAGCTTCTGTCGATGATCAGCGCCAGCAACTCCCCTTCCAGATCCTGCCTGCCCTTGTTCTGCGAAGCAACGGGCGCTTTGGCGGCCTTGGCATACTGCAACCGCATCTGCTGCAATCCCGGCAGTTGCTTGCGCAAGGCGCGCATGTCTTTGGGCATGGCCAGCATCAACAACCGCCGCAACCCTGCCCGGTGGGCGCTTTGGGCCTGGGCTTGCGCCCCCAGCACATCGATGGCCACGCTGTCGCCTTCGTCCACCAGCGTCGGATAAGCAACAAGCCGGATGCCCTGGTTGCCGGTTTCCACCTGCTGCGGCAATGCGCCAAAATCCCAGTGGGTAATGCCCTTGCGCACGAGCCCATGGCTTTCCTGCCCGGTTGGCGCTTCTGCTCTGTCGCCATACTGCTTTTGCAGGGAAAGGAGATCCCGCCCCGTGGCCAGTGTCGCGCCGCCGGCGTCGATCACCCGCAGCCGCATGCGCAGATAGTCCGGCAGGACTTCGATATTCCAGGCATCTTCCGGGACATGGACGCCGCCGGACAGTTGCTTCAGCGCCAGCCCCAGGGCCTGTACCAGAGGCGTATCGCCCGCTTGCAGTTTATGCAACGCCCTGGCGGCATAGTCAGGCGCGGGCACAAACTGCTTGCGCAGGGACTTGGGCAGGCTTTTGATCAGGGCAACCAGTTTTTCCTCCAGCAGGCCGGGCACCAGCCAGTCCAGCCGCCCC
>JAMOMB010000115.1 GCA_027068795.1 Sedimenticola sp.
TGCAGCGGAAGCCTGCAGGAAACGGCGGCGATCGAGTCGTGTATCTTTGTCCTGGCTCATGCGCGCCTCCTCAGTTGAAATCGGTATTGCGCCAGTCCAGCGACGGCGCCAGCTTGTCCTTCGGCATCGGCAGCCAGGACACGTAGTTGATGACCTTTTCCAACTGCTGTTCGTCAAGAGTGCCGAGGATCGCGGTCATCACGGGGTTGACCTTGCGCAGCCCGCCCCGGATCAGGCCGACCTGGCGCATCAGGTAAGGGAAGTGCTGTCCGCGCAACATCGGGATCGCGTCATCGTTGTTGCCCTCGCCCAGCTTGCCGTGGCACTGGGCGCAATTCGCCTGGTAGAGCCGCTCGCCCTCCTTGAACTCGTCCCGGCTGTCACGCCAGGGTCCCTTCTGGTGGCGCGGATGCATCGGCAGTCGCGAGATATAGGAAACCAGATCGACCAGCGGTTGATACCCCTTGCCCAGCGTCCGCTCCTGCACGAAAGGATACATGGCGGGGTTGTCTCGCTCGCCGGTCCGGATATGCAGCAATTGCAGAAACAGAACCTGGCGGTGCTGCCCGGCAATCTGCGGATAGGCGCCATCGCTGCTGCCCCAGCCCTCCGGCAAGTGGCAGGACGCGCAGATGGCATACAGCCGCTGACCGTTGCGCAAATCCGGCTCCAGCGTGAGCTTGATGGTCATGGGATCGGCCGCCACCGCGCCGCGAAACAGCATCAACAGCAACAATCCGGGGAGAAGTCGTAAGATCATGCCTTATTTTCCAGGTTATTGTCGTATCGGCAGACCCGATCATAGTGCAAACCCCGGGCAGGGATCATAACCTGGATCAATTCTCCCCGGCTTGCTTACCCCACATCCGGCAGGGCGCTCGGAGCGACTTGCCCTGGGCGGCTAAAGCAGATGGGCACGCGTCGGCCGTCACAGGGAGCGGCATCGGCAGCGAGCTGGAGTAGAGAACCCGCTGTTCAGGCATACCTCTGGCTTGCTCGTTCGTTCGCTATGCAGTTGCCGCCCGAATGAAGCCGTCAAGACTTTTTGCCCGAATGTCATCGATCCGCGTTATTTTGACATGCCTTCTCGTCTTGCCTTTTCCTTCAAGAACTTTGTCCGGGTCGCGAAGGGATGCCCCATTGCTGAATTCGACGGAAATATGCCGCGAGTACAGGAATATTCCTCCAACCAACCGGTCGGACAGCATAAAGACCAATCCGCCATATTTTATTCGTTCCTGCAAATCCGGGCTTGAAGCAAGAAACAGCTCTCTGATAGTGCAGACAATTTCGAAACTCTCGGGCGATTGAAGCCGGATATCTTCCAGAAAGCGCTCAATTCTTCTCGGGCCGCACATTATCCTGCCTCATATTGTTTCGTTGTCGGCATCATACTACAACGCTACTGACAACCTGCTGTCAGCATCGTCAAGCCGGTTGCCGGCCGAGGCATTGAGGAGCATGCCCAAGCGGCAAGAAGCCAAAACAGGAACGAGCGGATCATTTGCCAAACAATAGAAAAACACGTCCTCTTAAGGAATCTCTGATTAATTCAGGCATGCCTCTGCGCGTCCTGAAGCATGCAGCCACAAGGCGCGCTTCGCCGGCAATGGCCCAGCCCTTGGCAAGAAGCGCAACGCCGTGGATGCGTGCTTCAGGGCGCGCCCTCCGGGGCTTGCCAGCGCATCCGCTCTCTGCGTTGCGCTTGCTCACCAGGCGGCAAGCATGCTTTCGCAAGCGCGCCTTGATAGCGAATGCGCTGGTAAGCCAGAGGTATACCTGAATTAATCAGAGGTTCCCTAGGGTCCGGGGGCATGAGCACGATGAATATCTCCCTCCCCGAAGGGCTCAAGTCATTCGTCGACGAGCAGATTGCCCGGCGTGGTTATGGCACCATCAGCGAATATGTGCGCGGACTGATCCGCAAGGATCAGGAGCGAGCCCAACTGCGCAATCTCTTGCTGGATGGCGGAAGCTCCCCTTCCGGCGGTGTTGCCGATGCTGCCTATTTTGAAGCTCTGCGCAGTCGTATCCGTCACCACGCGGACAAGTGAGTGTCCGGCAGATCCGGGCA
>JAMOMB010000116.1 GCA_027068795.1 Sedimenticola sp.
TGCTTCACTCGGGCGTTTGATGACCGTACAGGGATCGCCGTTCAGAGGCGGGTTTTCGATTGAATCAATAGCCCAAGCTATTGATGATTGGGGAAATACCGTCTTCGGGCGGCAAGATCAGTGCGAGGGCGGATGCAAGCCATGACCCGGTTGCGCCGCGTGCTTTGCCGATATGCCAGCCATACCCTTAACCTGGCGGCTAACGACGCCGTCCTGAGAACGACATCGTTAGTCGCCGGGCCAATAACATGCGCGTATCTTTAGTTTTTCGCTGGCAGGCTGAAATAGCCGGGCTAGCGCATCGGCGCAATGGAAGCGGCTACGGCAGGGCTGAGAAACTCGGGAAATTATTGAACTTCTGTGCGCGGTTTCTGACCAAATTGGCATGCAATCCGGCATTTCTTGTCCAGATTCCAAAGAAATCCTGAACAAGCCCGCTTGCGTCATTTCGGCGCAGGCCGGAATCCAGTAACATACAGGGCATCAGGCCCCGGCCTGCGCCGGGTTTGTAATGCGTTCAGAGGGCCCTCCGCTCCAGGCATGAAATATACTCCGGGAGAGGCGGGTCTGTATTCACCTGGTTCCGGCTGTTCGTATCAGCAGGGTTGCAGACGCAGACGTCCGATTGAAATTTATTTACACCAAATCAGGAATATTCATGAAAAAACTCGTTATATCATTTGTTCTCGCTATTGTGCCCGCTATTGCGTTCGCTCTTCCGCCCGGCGCCAGTCCCACTTCCATGTCGGATGCGTTCATGCAGCAGCTGGACAGCAACAAGGACGGCGCCGTCAGCAAGGCGGAGTTTCTGGCGCCCCAGGAAAAACAATTTGCCAATATGGACGCCAACAAAGATGGCGTGGTGGACCGGGCGGAGATTGAAGCAGTGGAAAAAGCCATGCGGGAACAGATGCAGAAGATGCACCAGCGCCCCGCCGGAAGCCAGTAATGTATAGCGGGCGCGCACCTTTTCTTGCCGGTTTTCTGGCCTGTGTCGCCGCCATTGGCGCCGCGCTGTTCTATTTCCAGTACCACCTCGGGCTGGAGCCTTGCCCCTTGTGCATCTTTCAGCGTATTTCCATCATGGTGATCGCCATGATTTTTCTTGTCGCCCTGGTGCACAACCCCGGCGGCTTCGGCAGGCGTATTTACGGCTTGTTGCTGACGGCGGCCAGCCTTGTCAGTGTTGGCATTGCGTTACGCCATTTGTGGTTGCAATACGGCAGCCATGAAGCGTCCAGTTGTGGCGGCACCCTGGAATTCATGCTGGAGAACGATTCCCTGATGCAGGTTGTCCAGGATGTGTTCAAGGGTAGCGGAGACTGTGGTGAAATCCTCTGGTCCCTGTTCGGCATCAGCATCCCGGGGTGGACGCTGGTGTTCGTGTTGGGCCTGCTGTTCCTGAGCCTGGGTATTTTGCTCAGCAAGGAAGAGCGCTGAAGCGCCGGGTTCCGTGGAACCCGGTGCGTCAATCCATTTCAACGAGCTCGAAATCGTGGCTGATTTCGGCAGTTTCCCCCAACATGATGGAGGCGGAACAGTATTTCTCCGCGCTCAGTCGTACGGCCCGCTCCACCGCCTTTTCCGTTAAGCCCCTGCCGCCCACCTTGAAGTGTACATGAATGCGGGTAAACACCTTGGGTTCGGAATCCGCCCGCTGCGCCTGCAGTTCCACTTCGCAGAAGCGCACCTCCTGGCGGCTTTTTTTCAGGATATGCATGACATCGAATTCCGTGCAGCCTCCCATGCCGAGAAGCAGCATCTCCATGGGCCGTACGCCCAAATTCCGTCCGCCGTGCTCCTCCGGTCCGTCCATGACCACGACATGGCCGCTGCCGGACTCGCCCAGCATCAGGGCGCCGTCCACCCATTTCACGCGCGCTTTCATCAATTGTTGTCTCCTTCGATCTTGACAGGCTGCAAAAACTAACACAGGCCGAGCCAAATAACAGCTTTGCCGTATAAGCGTACTCATGGCAGAATGCCGTAACAAAGGATGAAAGCAACACCAGCAGAGGGCAAAAAAGAATGAGCATAGTGAATCCCCCTCCACCGCCGCCACAGTGGCTGGCGCCGTTTCTTGCGCATTGCCATATCCACAAATATCCGGCGCGCAAGGAATTGATGAAACCCGGCGACCCCGCGGATACCCTGCTCTATATCCTTGGCGGGCAACTGACCGTATTGCTTGAAGATGATGATGGCAAGGAGATCATCCTTGCATATGCAAACAAGGGAGAGTTCATCGGCGAGATGGGCATGTTCGTTCCCCAGTCCACCCGCTCTGTCATCATCCGCACCCGCAGCCCCTGCGAAGTCGCGGAAATCAGCTATCAGCGCCTGCAGGCGCTGCTGGAGAACGAGCTGAAAGACCACACCAAGGATTTCTTTTTCGCCGTGGGCAAGCAATTGTCCGAGCGTCTGCTCAGCACCAGCCGGAAAGTCAGCCACCTGGCCTTTTTCGATGTTACCGGGCGGGTGGCGAGCACCCTGCTGGATTTGTGCGAACAGCCGGATGCCATGACCCATCCCGACGGCATGCAGATCCGCATCACCCGCCAGGAGATCGGCCGTATCGTTGGTTGCTCCAGGGAAATGGTCGGCCGGGTGCTGAAAAACCTGGAGGCCCAGGGGCTGATCAGCGTCAAGGGCAAGACCATGGTGATTTTCGGCGCACGCTGATCAGCTTGCAAGGCCCTGGCAGGCGGGACACAAATAACAAGCCTGTCCGCCATGTTTTTCCAAAAGGATGGTTGCGCCGCAGCGGTAGCAGGGTTCCCCCTCGCGGCGGAATACCTGAAAGCGGGCCGCCTCGAAACTGCGCCCCGCCTGCATCAGTTCTTCCGCCCGGTGTAAATCATTGGTGATTCCCCCGGTCTCGTAGGATTGGCGCGGCAAGGCGAGGATCTTTTCCGCCAGCAACTTGCATTGCTCCCGACTCAATTCGCGGGGACGCTGGCGCGGATGCAGGCCGGCGGCAAACAGGATTTCGCAGCGCAGGTAATTTCCCAGCCCCGCCACAAAGGACTGGTGCGTGAGAAACCCGCCGAGCTGCCGTCCGCGCCAGGTCGCCGACAGCAGGCGCTGGCGGATTTCTTCCGCAACCGTGCTTTCTTGCAGAACGTCCGGCCCCAGCTTTTTCAGGAAAGGATGGCTGTGCAGCTCTGTTGTGGGCCAGACCTCGATATTGGAGGCGCTGTACAGCAATGCGGACTTGTCGGCGGTATGGATGGCCAGGCGCAGCTGGCGATTGCCGCCTGGCGTTTCTCCTGGCTCCACCACTGACCACCGGCCATACAGCTGGTTGTGGCTGTAGATGCTGTAACCATTGGCGAAATCCGTGAGCATGGCCTTGCCCCGATTGCGCACCATGAGAATCTTCTCGCCGTCGAAGCTGCCGTTCCACTGCGCCAGGGCGGGTTGAAAAAAGATGACCCGGGTGGCGCTCTTTCCCTCGATGGCGGCGGCTATGTCATCCCTGGCGCGGCGTATTTCTGGCCCCTCCGGCATTTACGAGCGCGTTCTAGTCGATGAAGTTGGAGAGAAATTGCGCGGTTACGTTGTCCATGCTGTTCACATGCATCTGAAACCACTGTGGCCAGGTGTTGAAAACAAAGCCGCTCAACTCGTCCACATCATGGTTTTCCGTCCATTGTTGCTGGATCTTGCGCAGGTTCTCCAGGGCGAAGGTATGCTCCTGGGCGTGAACGGCATAGGGAGGGAAGCCGTATTCCTGCATCAGGCGGTTTTCCCGCGCAAAATGTTCTTCCGTGTGGTGGATCCATTCATCCAGGGCTGCGGTGATCGCCGCTTCGTCGGTATTTCCATCCCGGGCCTGTTGCAGCAGCGCGCCCAGGGCATTGACCAGGGTTACTTCTTCGTGGTGGGTGTCGTTCATGGATCCCAGGGCAATGCCGGGGATGTCTTCCGGTGCAAATACGGGATATCGGTCGGGCATGATCCAGTCACTCTCGCGCAAAGTACAGATTACAGCGGAAAGTGATTGATGCCGCGTTGAGAAAGGTCAAGAAGGAAGAAACGCCTTTACGCCCTGGCGCATCTGCGCCAGGGCCGCCTTTTTGCCGGAAAGCGCCAAAGCAGCGGCGGTGTCTTGCCAGCTGCGTTTTTGCAGCAGCTTGAGCACAAAAATATCGACATCTTCAGCGCCCCCGGCAAGAAGTTGCAGGGTGAGACGGTACAACGGCCCCAGACTGTCCAGATACTGCCTGCCCCCGGCGGCGAAGCTGTGCAGCGTACGGCAATCGGTTTCCGACAGGCTTGCCGCAGTCATGTGCTTTTCCTGCATCAAAGCCCTGACCAGTGACGGTTCCAGGTTGCAAAACGCCTCCGCCAGTTGCAGGGGAAACTGGTCGAGAAACTGTTTCCGGCTCCGCGTCTGGATGTCCTTTGCCGGCCCATGCAGCACCAGTACGGAATGGGCGCCACTGCTGGCTTCCCGCCGAAAACCCAGACGCACCGGCGAGAAGCCGTTGTTGCGCCAGAAACACACCAGTTCCCTGGTGGCGCCGAAGCTGCTTCCCAGCAGCTCCACACCCCGGTCAGGGGCGCTTTCCCGCAGGATGTCCAGCATTCGGCCGCCAATGCCCCGCCTTTGCAGGGACGGATGCACTGCGATACGCACCACCCGTTCGCAGCAGAGTTCCAGCGCTTCGGGGAATCCGCACTGGGTAGCCAGCGCCAGGGGCAGGAGATGTCCCGCCGGGCGGCGTTTTCCCGCCAGGATCGGTTCCTGCAGTTCTGTTGGCAACCGTCCTTCCGTGGCCACCAGCATGGCGGCCACCGGCTGGCCGCTTATGCTGCCCAGCCACAATCCGAGGTTGGGCGCATCCAGCAGGTGTTGCAGATCCGTTGGCGTGGTGCGGTAGTGGGCGTTGACGAGCAGGCCGAACAATTGGCGCAGCAGCCCTTCGTCGTGCATCAGCTCTTCCCTGGAGAGTTGTCTGATGGCAAGATCGCCCGGATCCATGCCGGGCGGGATTACTGCGGGTTCTGCATCCAGCAACAGGGTGCGGAAGGTAAAGTCTTCCAGAGGGTCGCCTTCCGCCCAGCGCACGGGCTGGCGCAAATGCAATTGTTTCCATTGGGGGCGATGCTTGTCCAGCATCCTGGCAAAACGAAGGCGGAAACCCTTGCCGCTGCCCTCATAGCCATGCACCGTGGTGGCGAAGGCGATACGCCTGTATTGCAGCAGGAGTTTCTCCAGCAGGGGCAGGGGGATTCCCGCCGCTTCGTCCACCAGCAGCAGATCCGCCGCCGGCCGCTTTTCTGCAAGGGTGTCGGGCGCTACAAACCGCAGTTTGGCGCCATGGTGCTCCAGCAGGCCATGCTGCCGCCGGCTGGCGGGCAAGGCCAAAGCTGCATGGTGGAACAGGGTGTTGGTCGCGTTCCGCCGTGGAGCGGTTACCAGAATTTGCTTGCCGCCTTCCGCCAGCAACTTTGCCGCCGCCATGCCGAATGCGGAAGATTTCCCTCTTCCCCGATCTGCGATGACGACGAGGGGGCGCTTTCTGTGGCCGCGGGCGACGGTTTCCAGGGCGGTGATCACCTCGCGTTGCTCCCGGGTGGTGAATTCCTCGGTTGGGGGCTTGCCGCACACGGGAAGATTTGGAGTCAATTGTTGGTAATTGCCGCAAAAATGCGCCAATCGTCGAATAAAATAACTTTTTGCGCCAGGTTCCTGGCTGTATTGGGCTGGCCAGGCGGCCAAGGGCGGCGTCAACAGGAGAAAGCGCCCTCCCCCCCTTGCCAGTCCGGAAGCAATGGCAAAGGCATCGGCATGGAATGCATCCAGGGCGTCGAAAACCAGATGCGTCACATCCTGTCCCAGCAGACGGGAAATTTTCTCGGCGGGCAGGGCCTCCACCCCTTCGGGGGGGGCGCTGCTGATCCAGAGCGCATGCTCGCCGGCAAGCGCGTCCATGGCCCGTTTCTGGCAGTGGCCTGCTTCGCCGCTGATTATCTGGAAATGCCGCCATTGCCGGGAGCTGTTCATGTCGGTGGTTTGCTTTTCTCCTCTTTCAGCAGAAATTTGTCAATTACCGATGCGCCGCCCAGGTACTGCGCTTCTGCGTACTTGAGGGCATACCAGGCCCCGCCCAGGATCAGGGCAATGGCCAGTACCGGCCCCAGCAGTTCCGCGATCCAGAAAATGCGGATGCTGCGGCGGGCTTTTTTCAGCTCCCTCTGTAGTTCGAGGAGCTGGATCCCCGTTTCTTCGGTATTTCTGCGGATGGCCTGGAGCTGTTGCTCCAGGGTATTGTTTTTCTGCAGTTCCCGCAATGTTGCATCGTTGCTGCTGCGGGGTTCCTGTTCCTTGCTCATAGTCCTTGCACTCCTTTCTTCCCGCCGGATCGGTGGGGAATAAATCCTTATAAAGAATACCATTTCTGGCTCTTGGCTGGCGCCTCGTATTCGACTACCATGCCTTCCTTCCGATTTGTCCGCAAACAAGCCATGGAGACGCCAATGCTGCAAGACGATCCCCAGCTGCTGTTTGACCAGTTCCTGCCCCAGGCCAGGGAATACCTGGATTCCCCGGGGCTGATGGCGGCGCTGGAGCTGGATAAGACCTGCATGAAACTGTATCCGGCGGTGGCCCGCATGTCGGGAAACAACCGGCTGTCGAATCTGATTCGTGATTTTGCACGCAGCCTGCCGCGAAAGGAGGCCGGCGAGTTGCGCAATCTGCTGGATCAGATCCTTGTGGAAGCAAAGGCCGGGGGCCTGGCGGTTCCCGACCGGCAAGACGCCGCCGGAAAAAGCTGATTTGCCCTATTCTTCCGGCTCGTAGGCCAGGTTCTGTCCCAGCCAGCGCTCCAAGGTCTTTATCTCCATGCCCTTGCGCGCGGCGTAGTCCCGAAGCTGATCCTGGTTGATTTTGCCCACGGCGAAATAGCGGGAATCCGGGTGGGAGAAATACAACCCGCTTACCGCCGCCGTGGGCACCATGGCTTTGGATTCGGTGAGCCAGATGCCGGTGTTTTCCTCGGCGTTCAGCAGCTCCCAGAGCAGATCCTTTTCCGTGTGATCCGGGCTGGCGGGATAGCCCATGGCCGGGCGTATGCCCTGATAGCTTTCCCTGATCAGCGCTTCATTGGTGAGCGTTTCCCCGTCTGCATACCCCCACAGAACCTTGCGCACCTGTTCGTGCAGCCACTCCGCCTGGGCTTCCGCCAGGCGGTCGGCCAGGGCCTTGAGCATGAGGCTGGAATAGTCGTCATGGTCTTGTTCGAATTCGGCGATCTTCTCGTCTATGCCTTCGCCCGCAGTGCAGGCAAAGGCGCCGATCCAGTCTGCCTTGCCGCTGTCCACGGGGGCGATGAAATCCGCCAGGCATTGGTTGTACTTGCCCGCAGGCTGTTTTCCCTGTTTGCGCAGCATGTGGAAGACAGTGAGCACTCGCTTACGCTCTTCATCCTCGTACAGAAGGATATCATCGCCCTGGGCATTGGCGGGGAACAGGCCCACCACGGCGCGGGCGCGCAGCCATTTTTCCTCCTTGATCCGTTCCAGCATTTGCTTGGCGTCCCGGAACAGTTTGCGCGCTTCCTCACCCTTTTCCGGATCATCGAGAATCTGCGGGAAGCGCCCGCGCAGTTGCCAGGCATGGAAGAAGAAAGTCCAGTCGATATAGGGAATCAACTCCTCCAGGGGGATGTCTTCATACACGGCCAGCAGTCCCGCGCCCTTGGGGATGATCTTCACCTCTGCGGGTGCCTGTTCCAGCGCCCGGGGGCGGGTGGGCTGCCAGTCCGGCCAGTTGATGGGGCTGGGGTTGGCGCGGGCGTCCTCGATGGAAACGAGATTGCGGGCCTGGTTCTTTTTTTCCCGGCCCAGGCGCACGGTTTCGTATTCGGTTTTCAGTTTGGTGAGAAAAGCGGTTTTTTGATCAGAGGAAAGCAGGGCGCTGGCCACGCCCACGGCGCGGGAGGCGTCAGCGACATATACTGCGCCGTACTCGTATTGCGGCTCGATTTTCACCGCCGTGTGCGCCTTGGAGGTGGTGGCGCCGCCGATCATCAGGGGGATGGTAAAGCCCTGGCGCTTCATCTCCTTGGCCACATGCACCATTTCGTCCAGGGACGGGGTAATCAATCCGGACAGGCCGATGATGTCCGCGCCTTCCTCCCTGGCGGCCTGGAGGATCTTGTCCGCCGGTACCATGACCCCCAGATCCACGACTTCGTAGCTGTTGCACTGCAATACGATGCCAACGATGTTCTTGCCGATGTCATGCACATCGCCCTTGACCGTGGCCATGAGGATTTTTCCGGCATTTTCCGCCGGGCATTCGGCCTTTTCCGCCTCCAGGTAGGGCTCCAGCCAGGCCACGGATTTTTTCATCACCCGGGCGGACTTGACCACCTGGGGCAGGAACATCTTGCCCGCGCCAAACAGGTCGCCCACCACGTTCATGCCCGCCATGAGCGGCCCTTCGATGACGTTGATGGGGCGGCCCAGTTTTTCCAGGGCTTCTTTGGTGTCGTCGTCGATAAACTCGGTGATGCCCTTGACCAGGGCGTGCTGCAGGCGTTTTTCCACCGGCCAGGCGCGCCATTCCAGGTCTTCCTTTTTGCTCTGTACCCTGCCGTCGCCGGCATAGTTGGGCGCAATGTCCACCAGCCGGTCTCCGGCTTCGGGATCACGGTTGAGGATCACGTCCTCCACCGCCTTGCGCAACGCTTCCGGCACCTCGTCATACACCACCAGTTGTCCGGCGTTGACGATGCCCATGTCCATGCCCGCCTTGATGGCGTGATAGAGAAAAACCGCATGAATCGCCTCGCGCACCGGATTGTTGCCGCGAAAGGAGAAGGAGACATTGGAAACGCCCCCGGAAACCAGGGCATGGGGTAGGTTGGCCTTGATCCAGGCGGTGGCCTGGATGAAATCCACGGCATAGTTGTTGTGCTCGGGAATGCCCGTGGCCACGGCGAAGATATTGGGGTCGAAAATAATGTCTTCGGGAGGGAAGTTCAGCTCATCCACCAGGATGCGGTAGGCGCGTTCGCAGATCTCGATCTTGCGCGCATAGGTATCCGCCTGGCCCGCCTCATCGAAGGCCATGACGATGACCGCCGCGCCATAGCGCCGGCACAGGCGCGCCTGCTCGCGGAACCTGTCCTCGCCTTCCTTCATGGAAATGGAGTTGACGATGGCCTTGCCCTGTACGCATTGCAGCCCTGCTTCGATGATGTCCCACTTGGAGGAATCGATCATGAAGGGCGCCTTGGCGATATCCGGCTCCGCCGCGCACAGGTTCAGGAAGCGGACCATTGCCGCCTTGCCGTCCAGCATGCCCTCGTCCATGTTCACATCGACGACTTGCGCGCCTTCTTCCACCTGGGTGCGGCACACGTCCAGGGCTTCCTCGTATTCTTCATTGAGAATCAAACGCTTGAATCTGGCCGAGCCGGTGACATTGGCGCGTTCGCCCACGTTGACGAACAGGGATTCTTCGGTGATGTTCAAAGGCTCCAGGCCGGACAGGCGGCAGGCGGCGGCGGGTTTGGGCAGGCGGCGCGGCGTCTGATCCTTGACCGCCTCGTAAATGGCGGCGATATGCTCCGGCGTGGAGCCGCAGCAGCCGCCAATGATGTTGATGAAGCCGGAGCGGGCCCATTCGGCCACCTCCTCGGCCATGGCTGCCGGCCCCAGATCGTATTCCCCGAACTCGTTGGGCAGGCCGGCATTGGGATGGGCGGAGACAAAGGTTTCGCTTACCCGGGACAGCTCCTCCACATACTGGCGCAGCAGATCCGGGCCCAGGGCGCAGTTGAGGCCGATGGAAATCGGATTGGCATGGCGCAGGCTGTTGTAGAAGGCCTCGGTGACC
>JAMOMB010000117.1 GCA_027068795.1 Sedimenticola sp.
CTTTGCCGTATTCATAATGCAGTGCGGCAACATCCAGTTGCACGGCCACCTGGTCGGGCGTGGACTGGGGTATGAACAGGGGTATCCAGTCGGACGTAAAGCTTTCCCCTGGGGAAATGCGCGCTACCGTGACGCCGTTGCTGAGAGTGACCACCGGTCCCAGAAACTGTTGCAAGGCGGCGGTGCTCAGGACATTGTCATCCTCGCCAAGCAGTTTGAGCACCACTTCATCCGAGGGCTGGCTGCCGGAAGCACGGGCGGTAATCACCTGCAGTTCGACATCCGAACTATTCTCCAGGGTAAAGCGCACCTTGCCCTGGGTGCCGCGCACCATATCCTTGACTGCAAGTCCAATAGTCAACCCTGCATCAGTTACAGGTACGGAATACTCTCGCACCAGGCGGACATGCTCCCCCTGCCGGGGATGGATGTCTATGTGAGTTTGGAGCATGGCGCTATCCGGCAGCGCCTGATAGCCCCCCACCACCACGGTCACCACTTTTGTCTGCCCGGCGGGCAAATCAAAGCTTGCTGAACTGTGCTCCTTGCCATCAGCCAGCACCGTCAATTGCGCATTGTAAATATTGTGTTGCCCCTGGTTACTCAAGGTATAGGCAATGCGGTTCATAATGCCCCGCTTGAGCATGGTGTTTTCATCGAGGGCAATGACAAGCCTAGGCAGCAACAAGCTGCGTGCGGGACTTTGGGCGCCGGTATCATCAACCGCCACGACCGCATACAGCCGCTCCTGCCCCGGCTGCGCCGCCGTATCTGTATAGGCGGCATCCAACAGGCCGCTATCGTTGAGCTTGTATCCCAGAGCCGGGTCACCCAGGTAGAGGTCATAGTGATCGATGGTTGCAGACGGGTGAGCCCAGCTCAGCCGGGGCGGCTGATCCAGCATTTGGGTGATGCTGAACCGGTTGACCGGCAGCAGCTCGAAATTGAGATAGGCCGTATTGGAGGGTGGAGATTCGTTACCCGCTGCATCGACAGCAGTAACGGCATAATGGAACTGCCCGCTGACTGGCCGGGTGTCTACCGCCCAAAGTTCGGTGATGCCGCTAACAACCGGCGTCAATGAGGCAGGGTCGGTGATGGGCGTGGCATCACTGCGATACAGGCGGTAGGTAACGGGTTCATCCACTCCAGGATGCGCCCACGTTGCTTCGACGCCAGCGCCAACCAGCGCCAGGGCAAGCCCGGCCGGCGCCGGAGGCACACCGGAATCCACTTCCACGCTTTGCGCCTCGCAAGGGGCGCTGAGCGCTGTTTCGCCATTGGCGATACGCACACTGGCTACCGCATACTCGTAGGCGCCATCCACTCCCGGCGCCTCCTGGTAGACAAGCTGTCCACCGGAAAGATCATATGCGCTCAACAAGGCTTCACCAGGCGCACGCCGAAAGATCTGATAGTCGGAAGCTTCTTCCACTGCCGCCCAGGTGATGCGCACTTCCCCGGCGGGAAGCACTTCAACCAGGCATTGCGCCGGAACATCCAATGGCGGCAATTCCCCTTGATACACCTGCGGACGCCGGGTATCGAGCACCCGGGTGCTCTCGTTGCCCAGATCATCAATGCCGGAGTAGCGGTAGAGAAGCAGTTCCGGCGCATTCCGCCCGGCTTCGGCAGGCAGAATGACGCTACCCTGCCAACTTTGCTGGTCACTGCTGTTGAAGTTGTTTACCGAAACCGTTGTGCCGCTGAGGGGAAACTGCAATTCCAGTTGTGGCAACTGCCCGGAAGCGATGGCTTCATCGAGCTGCATCACGATGTCTACCGATACCGGATTGGCCTGGTCATTCCTGATGGGATGCGCCGGTGTCAGCTGGACATTCAGCACATCAGGCCCCTTGGTATCAATTTCGATTTGCCCACCATTGTCGATGACCGTGCCCCGGTTGCCGGCCAGATCCCGCGCCGAGAATACGGCATAAGCCGTACCATTGCCCGCCGCCGGGGTGATGTTCATATGGCCCCGGTACTCGGTATCGCTGAACTTTTCCAGCACTGCGGTAATCGGCGACCCACCGTCCACCGCCCAACTGA
>JAMOMB010000118.1 GCA_027068795.1 Sedimenticola sp.
GTCCGCCGTGTCCGGCTACAAGCGTTCCTTCGGCTCCGACGGCCCGCCGGGTTGCTACGAGGATTTCGAACATACCGATTTGTTGATCGCCTGGGGCTCCAACCTGCCGGAGCAGCATCCCATCATCTACTGGCGCATGAAGGAAGCCCAGGAGAAGAAGGGCTTTCCCCTCATCGTCGTCGATCCCCGGGTCACCATGCTGGCGCAGAATGCCGATATCCATCTGCCCATTACGCCGGGTACGGATGTGGTGCTGCAGAACGCCCTCATGCACGTCATCATCAAGGAAGGCCTACAGGACCAGGCCTATATCGACGCCAACACCAACGGCTTCGAGGAACTGAAAGCGGAAGTGGAGAAATACGATCCCACCACCGCGGCGAAGATCTGTGGCATAGATGAAGACACCATTCGCCACGTGGCGCGCCGTTTCGCCAATGCCGGCGCGGCCATGCAGATCTGGACCATGGGTATCAACCAGTCCACCCATGGTTCCGACGGTGTGGTGGGCATCAACAACCTGGCGCTCATCACCGGCAACATCGGCAAGCCCGGCGGCACCAGTTTGTCCATCACCGGCCAGTGCAACGCCATGGGCACCCGGGAATGGTCTTCCTGCTCCGGCCTGCCCAACTACCGTTACCTGGAGATTCCCGAGCACCGGGAGGAGATCGCCAAGTTCTGGAATATCGACGTGGAGTTTTTCCCGAAGAAACGGGGCATGTACCAGACCGATATCTACCACGCCATCGAATCCGGCGAGATCAAGGGCCTGTGGCTCATTGCCACCAACCCCCTGTCCTCTCTGCCCAATACGGCGCGCATCCGCAAGGCCATGGAGAAACTGGAGTTCTGTTGCGTGCAGGACTGCTACGAGGACACGGAGAGCGCCCAGTACGCCCATCTCTACCTGCCCGCCGGCACCTGGGCGGAAAAGGACGGGGTGATGACCAACACCGAGCGGCGCATCAACCGGGTCAAGCCCGTGGCCACCCCGCCGGGGCAGGCGAAACCCGACCTGTGGATCTTCAACCGCATGGCCGAGCGCTTCAACAGGGAGGGCAGGATGAAGTTTCCCGAAAAGGCCGCGGACATCTTTCTGGAAATGGGCGAGTTGTCGAAAGGTCGCCTGGCGGACATTTCTGGCATGACCCACGAACTGCTGGAGGAGAGGCGCGGCGTGCAATGGCCCTATACCGCCGGGCAGGTGGAAAAGGGCGAGGAACCGCCCCGGGGTGGCAAGCGGCTCTATACCGAGACGGCGTCCTTCCAGTATCCCGATGGCCGGGCGAAGCTCATCCCCCTGCCCTTCATCGACAACAACGAGGTGCCGGACGACGAGTATCCCGTTTGGCTGAACACCGGCCGCCTCATCGAACACTGGCACGGGCGCACCAAGACCGGCAAGATTGGCAACAACAACAAGTACAGCCCCATCCCCTTCATCGAGATCAACCCGGATCTGTGCGCGGAGCTGGGGATTCAGCGTGGCGAGTATGTGCGCCTGGTGTCGCGCCGTTCGGATGCCATCGCCATGGCCCAGCCCACGGGCCGGGTGCCGAAGAACATGGTGTTCCTGCCGTTTCATTTCCACGACTGCGCCAACCGCCTGACCCTGGGGCTGCTGGATCCCCATTCCCGCCAGCCGGCTTACAAGCAGTCGGCGGTGCGGATTGAAAAGATCGCAGATCAGAAAGAAGCGGCGCGCTTGAGTATGGAAATGCGCAAGTTCTAAAGCGGGTATCGGACGGCTATTGCGATGTCCGACCTGCCCAACAGGAATCCTGTAGAGAATATCGAATATGCCGGGCCAGACCCGCGAGAAGAAAATCATGTTTCCGAGAAGAGAGAACGAACCCGAATACGCCCTGCTGAATGACCCGGAGACCCAACTGGTGAACTGCCACGGCAAGCCTGTCGAAACCGTGCCCCAGAATGATCCCCGGCGGCAGGAAGATTTCGTCATCAACGATGAACCCCAGGAGCGCATTAACCCCAACCGCTACAAGCAGCATGGTTTCTTCTTT
>JAMOMB010000119.1 GCA_027068795.1 Sedimenticola sp.
CGTGCCGCCGGCCCGGAAACAGAGACCCCGGCAATCGGTGCTCCCTGGCGGTCAAATATCGCCGACGCGATGCAGCGCATGCCCGAATAACGCTCTTCATTGTCAAAAGCCCAGCCTCGGTTTCTTGTTCGTTCCAGGTCGTTAAAAATCCCGTTCACAGTGGTCAGTGTATGGGGGGTAAACTGGGGCAGCCCATTTGCGTTGATTAACTTCAATGCCGCCTCTTTTGGCATATAGGCCAGCATAGCTTTGCCAATACCCGACGCATGCATTTGGCTTCGTGTTCCTGCGCGGAACATGGCGCGAATAGGGTTTTGGGTTTCGATCTGGGAGATGAATACAATAAACCCGTCATCGGCAACCCCCAAATTGGCAGTCTCTCCGGTTTCTTCCATAAGCAGTCGCATGGGCGCTTGCGCGGCCTCGACCAAATTTGTGCGGTTGAGGTAGGCATTTCCAACCCTAAAGGCGCCAATCCCTACAGACCACTGCTGGACATGCGGGGAAAAGTCCACAAAGCCATGTTTTTGCAATGTGGCCAGAAACCGGTGCGCCGTGGAAGGTGGCATTGAAACCTGCCGTGCCAGATCGCTTAGCGTTGCCCCTTGTTGCTTTGCCAGTTCCAGCAAAATTGACAGCCCGCGATCAAGCGCTTGTACGGGGCTTGGATCTGTTTTCATGGACGTGCTGCGCGGGCGGCCCCGCTTACGTTTCTCTACTGGCTCAACCACTTTGTTTAGTCCCTTTCTTGATGACGCCCCATAATAAAAAATATTTCCAAAAATGTGTTGGAAAAAATGGAAAATAAAATACTGTGGAATTTCAATATCTTAGAAAATTAAATACACAATTGGAAACTATTTTCAGAATAATTGCAAAAAGATTTCGCGTGGTTAGGATCATTTGGAACCATGAAAGAGAACCTTATGCATAGCCAAAATCCTGTCTTTATACCTGGCCCGACCAATATGCCCGAAGCCCTGCGTCGCGCAGTAGATATACCCACGATGGACCACCGTTCAGCCGCGTTTAAAGATCTGCTGCATCCAGCGCTGAACAATGTGAAGAAGGTGCTTAAATCCAGAAACGCCGAAGTGTTTCTGTTTCCGTCTACCGGCTCGGGCGGCTGGGAAACGGCACTGAGCAATACGTTGTCCAAGGGCGACAAGGTGCTGGCTTGCGAAAACGGCCTGTTCAGCCAGAAGTGGATAGACATGTGCCAGCGCCACGGGCTTAAGGTCGAGGTGGTGAAGGTGCCTTGGGGCGCGGGCATTCCGGCGGACCGGTTCGAAGAGATCCTGACGGCGGATCGCAGCCACGAGATCAGGGCGGTGCTGGCAACACATAACGAAACCGCCACAGGTGTGGTTTCCGATATAGCAGCGGTGCGGGCGGCGATGAATAGCGCTGACCATCCGGCGCTGTTGTTTGTTGATGGCGTTAGCTCGATCGGCTCGATGGATTTTCGTATGGACGACTGGGGCGTGGATGTGGCCATCACCGGTTCGCAAAAGGGCTTTATGCTGCCGGCAGGACTGGCGATTGCGGCGTTTAGCTCGAAGGCTTCTGCAATGGTCGAGACGGCGACCCTGCCGCGCTGGTATTTCGATATCCGCGATATGCGTGCGGGTTATGCGGTAAACGGTTATCCCTATACACCGCCGGTGGGCATGATTAACGGTCTGAAAATGGCCGCGGAAATGCTGCTGGACGAGGGGCTGGACAATGTGTTCGCCCGTCATGCCCGCATAGCCGAGGGCGTGCGCAAGGCCGTGGCCGCATGGGATATGCCGCTCTATGCCCAATCGCCAGAGCTTTATTCCAATTCGGTAAGCGCCATCAAAACGCCGGAAGGCTTTGACGCCAACCAGATCGTCACGCGGGCCTCGGAGAAATACGATACCGCTTTTGGCGCCGGTCTGGGGCAGGTGGCAGGCAAGCTTTTTCGCATCGGCCATCTGGGCAGCCTGCCGGATGTTCTGGCTCTGGCGGGCATTGCCACCGCCGAAATGTGCATGAAAGAC
>JAMOMB010000120.1 GCA_027068795.1 Sedimenticola sp.
GCCACACCCGCATCGCCGGCGCCACCATCGCCGCCATCGATGCCGAGGGCAACGACAACAGCCAACTTCAGCTCGCCACCCAAACCCTCGACGCCGGCTCCCTCATCGACAGCAGCCAAGGCCGCAACCACAGCCTCGACATCGGCATCGGCAGCACCGCGAGCCTCGACAGCCAAAACCAGCAAACCGACCAACTCGGCAAAACCCTCGCCACCCTCGGCCAGGGCAACCTCCTGATCAGCGATGAAGCCAACAGCAACACCGCCCACTTAAACCGCGACATCGAGAACAACCGGATCGACCTCTACGCCATCGAACGCAACCAGAACCTCCAGGGGGAACTGGACACGCGGTTGTTGACGGAGGAAGGGCGCAAGCAAATCCTGCAGGACTACATCAACTCCGGCAGAAACATTCAGCAGATTGCCCAGGGGCTGCCGGAAGCGGATAATGGCAATGCGGTCATCGCCGCCATCGGCAAGGGGCTGGACCTGCTCTCGTCGCTGACCGGAGGCATCCTCCCCAGCCATGGCGAGAATGGCGGGCTGCTGGGTAATCTGCCCGTTCTGCTGGGCGCCGACGACATCAACTACCGGGTAATCCAGATCACTACCGGAGACTCCGCCTACATGCAAGCCAACCCCGACCTGTTTGTGCCCATCGAAGAAAGCCGCTATTTCCAATCCGCCTCGGCGGAAAACCGGCAAGCCCTGCAAGGCAGGGGCCTGTATGTTTCCATCGATCCGGTGACGATCGATGAAGCCAATGCCACCTATCAGAACTTCGTCAACGGCATGCTCAACAGCGAGGGCGACGCGATCAAGAACGGCATCGACCAGACCGGCGCCACAACCGTCACCATCAGCTACAACCCCACCCACGGCTTTTTTGGCGACCTGCTGGAATCGGGCGTGGACAAATTTACCCCGATCCACACCGGCATCGCCCAACAGACGGGCGACTTCATCTACGATGTCACCCACGCCCGGGGGCAGGATGGCTCCAACTTCGCCGCCCACTCCCAGGGCAATCTGCTGATACAAAGCGGCATCGAAGACCGGCTCGACGATGGTGGTGGCTTCGATGTGCCTGAATATTTTCTGGACGTAGGAGCAATGTCGCAAGAAGAAAAAGACGAATCCGGAATCCCCAGTTTCGCCAGCTTCGGGTCGCCGGTGAATACCGAGGATATGAAAGAAACCATTGTTCAAGGCGCCAACTTCATTTACAGCGGTGCCTACACTCATGAAAACGACTTTGTCGGCGAGACCCTGGGTGGCAACCGCGGGCAGAACGAACAAATGGATCTGCCCGGGCGCGTGCAGGGCCTGGTCAACATCCCGACCTTGTTTGCCGAGGACTCGCCGCACAGCACCTATCTGTGCGGCGAGCACCAAAACGCCCGCTGCGGTGACAAGCCATGATGCGGCGGCGCTGGTTCGTATCTTCCTTGTTGCTCTTGCTGCTGCTCGGCGCCTGCAGCAGCACCAAGGTCTGGCATTTGCGGCACGAGCAATGGCTCGACGGAAAATACCTGGCGTTCCGGCCACCGGAGGGCGAAGGGTGGAAAGTTATAGGTAAACACCTGTGGATACCCTATAGAAAAAGCGAGGGAAAAGCCGAGTTTGCGAATATAAGCAAAACAGGCCGGGGTGCTCGATATGTTCTTGAGGTGAAGGCTTATCCCTACAGATGGGCACCCATCGAGATCCTGTTTGACAAAGATGGGGATTTCGAAGCGCGCCGGAAATATCTGGAGAGTACCCCCGAAACCTTAAAAAAAAACAGAGAGCAGGGGATCAGCTATAGCAAGAGCTGGGTCGTCTATGTCCAGGGCATGAAATGCCTGGGAAATGTTTTCTCGCGCAGTCACGGCGGCCTGCTGAAAGAGCTCTCCAGCAAGAACTACTTGATTACTTGCGGCTATTATCACCGGCAGGAGGGTCGGCGCATCATGCGTGTTGCTTACCGCTACCAATACGCCGGTGGAGCCCTGCGCCACC
>JAMOMB010000121.1 GCA_027068795.1 Sedimenticola sp.
CGGCCCACTCGCCCAACAGAGCTGCGCCACATGCCGCCGCCAGCATGAGTATGTCGGTGTCGAACTTTCCCTTGAGCAGGCCGGGAATGGCGTGGGTGGCGATGTCGTAGCCGCCGGCCACATAAGCCACTATATAGAGTACAAGGGCGACCTGTTCCGGCAAACCAAAAAAGGTCTCCCCGATCCAGCCGATGAGGAAGGACAGGCCGGCCAGCCCCACCAATACATAGGTCCAGATTTCCTGCAGGGCGTGGGGCAGAAAGGCGGGGGCGCCGCCGTGATCATGTTTGCAACCATGTTCTTCCTTTGTGGCGTCGGAAACCGGGGCATAACCCAGCTTATGCATGGCGGCTTCGATTGCCGGGCGCTCCAGCTGCTTGGTGTCATAGGCCACGAAGGCCAGTCCCGCGGCGGCGTTTACGCTGGCGTGAACCATGCCGGGAAGGGCTTCCAGGGCCTGGGCCAGGATATCAGCGGCGTCCGCGGACAAGGGACTGCGAAAGGGGATGCGTTCATGGCGGTAGCGCCGGGTGAGCTTGCCCCCTGCTTCCCTGGCAATATGCTCCACCTCCGCCAGGGAAACCAGATTCGGGTTGTAATGTATGCATAAACGGGGTGGATGGGCGTCCTTGACATGGGCGCGGTAGATGCCTTTGTGATGTATCAGTGTGGTTTCGAGTTTTCTCAGGCAATGGTCGTGTTCGTTTTCGATTTCCGGCATCAGCAGCGGAATATCCAGTGCAATGGTTTTTTCATTCATGGAAGTCGGTATCCAGCCGGGAAACAGGAATACTAATAAGCCTAGCGGATCGGGCGGTTTTTTTCAGTTTGATTTCAGGCTGATGATGCATGCTGTCTCCAACAGTCCATACAGGAGGCAGAAAAATGCAGACAAAACAGATAAAGGTCTGGGATCCCTTTATAAGGGTCTTTCACTGGACGTTGGTATTGGCGTTCCTGGTCTCATATATCACGGAAGATGATTTTATGCGCGTACACGCCTACAGCGGGTATCTGATTCTGGGGCTGGTCGGCCTGCGCCTGCTGTGGGGGCTGGTGGGTGGTCGTTATGCCCGTTTCAGCAATTTCCTGTATACGCCCGCAGAGACCATTGCCTATCTCAAGGATGTAGCTTCGTTTCGCGCGAAACGCCATATCGGACATAACCCCGCTGGCGGCGCCATGATTCTGGCGCTGCTGGTGAGCTTGAGCATGACCTTGTTCTTTGGCCTGCTGACCTATGGCGCCATGGAATATGCCGGCCCCCTGGCCGGGATAACCGCGGGCGTTGGCGACAGCATGGCGCATGGCTTCAAGGAGGTGCATGAGTTTTTTGCGAATTTCACCTTGATGCTGGTGCTGCTGCATGTGCTGGGGGTTCTGGTCGCCAGCATGCAGCATGGCGAGAACCTGGTGCGCAGCATGGTTACCGGCACCAAGGAACTGCACTCAGCCGAGGATCTGGAGGTGAAATCATGAATGCCGGGTATCTTGTTCTGGCGGGAGTGTTGCTGGCCGGCCCTGCCGTATCGAGTGATGCCATTCAGCAGATGTTTGATGAATATCGCCAGCAGGGTGTGACGACAATGAATGCACAGGCGGGCAAGGCGCTGTGGGAGCGTGAATTTCCGAACAAGGGCGGCGGCCAGTTGCGAAGCTGTACCGATTGCCATGGCAGCCGACCGGAGAACCCCGGCAAGCATGTCCGGACGGGGAAGCCCATCGAGCCCATGGCGGTGAGCGCCAACGGCAAGCGTTTTTCAGACCCGGGAAAAATCAGGAAATGGTTCAAGCGAAACTGCAAATGGACCTTGGGCAGGGAATGCAGCGCCCAGGAACAGGCGGACATCCTTGTTTTTCTAAGCAGTCAATAATCGGAGGAATGATCATGAGTATTGCGAGAAAATTACTTGTCACCACGGGAGCCTTGCTGATGGCGGGGATTGCGGCATGTGACCATGAAGAACATGAATACAGGGAAGAAAGCTCTTACAAGAACTTTACCCGCCTGGATGTGGCGCCGGTGGAAAATCCACAATACCGGGAAGAGTGCGGCAGTTGCCATTTTGTCTATCAGCCCGGCTTGCTTCCCCAGCGTTCCTGGCGGAAGATGATGTCCCAACTGGATGACCATTTTGGAGAGAATGCGGAGCTGGATGAACAGACCCGTGCGGCAATAACGGACTACCTGGTGAAGAATGCGGCGGAGCATTCCGATTACAAGCGCTCGCGCAAGATCTTGTCTTCACTGGACAAGGACGAGACGCCACTGCGCATCAGCGAAACCCGCTACTTTGTACGCAAGCATCATGAATTGCCAAAATCCATGGTGCAGGAAAATCCCGAGGTTCGTTCCTTCTCCGCTTGTGCCGCCTGCCATGTAAATGCGGACAAAGGGTATTATGATGAACATGAAATCCGCATTCCGGGGTATGGGAAATGGGACGATTGATATTGGCGATATGCTCCATTCCGCTGCTGCTGACCTGGCAGGGGTCGGTAGCGGATGATGATGACCATGAAAGAGTGTATGAAATGCTTCACTCGGGCGAGATCATCTCCCTGGAAAAAATACTGAAGATCGGCCGGCAGCAGGTGGCGGGAAAGGTGATTGAAGTGGAACTGGAGCGGGAAAAGGGCGCCCTGATTTATGAACTGGAGATCCTGAGCAGGCAGGGCAAGGTCTGGGATGTCGAAATCGATGCCGTCAGTGGAAAAGTGCTCAAGGTGAAGGAGGATTGATGCGCCTGCTGGTGGTTGAAGATGACGCCGTTCTGGCGGCGAAAATCCAGGCGGCCTTGCGCAAGGCCGGATATGCGGTGGATGTCGTTGACAATGGCGTCGATGCCGAGTTTCTGGGCGATGAAGAACCCTATGATCTTGTCGTGCTGGATCTGGGTTTGCCTATGCGCTCCGGAAAAGAAGTGCTGGAGAACTGGCGCAGCCGCGGCAACAAGGTGCTGGTTCTGGTGCTTACCGCCCGGGATGCCTGGAACGAACGGGTGGACGGACTCAAGGCCGGGGCAGATGACTATGTGGGCAAGCCATTCCACATGGAAGAACTGATTGCCCGCATCGATGTGCTGATCCGCCGTAATCACGGCAAAGCGGCCCCCGGTTTGCACCTTGCGGGCATTTCTCTCGATGAAGAGCGGCAGATCGCCACTGCTGCCGATGGCAGCCAGCATCAGTTGACGCGCACCGAGTTTCGCTTGTTGCGGTATTTCATGATGCATCCCGGCGTCATACTTTCCAAGAGCCGCCTCACCGAACATGTGTACGAAGGCGATTCCGACAAGGACAGCAATGTCATCGAGGTATATGTAAAGCGCTTGCGCAACAAGCTGGGGCAGAAACTTTTCGAGACCCGTCGCGGGCAGGGGTACATCTTTCCCGGGAAGGAGGCTTGAAATCCCTGCAAAGCCGGTTGCACCTGGGGCTGGCGGGAAGCCTGGTGGTGCTGATGTTGTTCATGGGCTGGCTTATCCATACAGGCATGGCCCAGGTGTCCAGGGAAATGATGGCATCCAGACTGGAGCATGATGCCCAGGCGTTGCTTGCCTCCGTGCAGCTGTCGGCGGAAGGCCGGCCCGCCCTGGAGACCGTTCACTTGGGCAATATCTATAACCAGGCGTTTTCCGGGCACTATTACCTGGTTGCACTCGATGGAGAAAAGCTGCGCTCCCGTTCGCTTTGGGACTGGACACTGGAACTGCCGGAAACGGCTGGCGCTGATGTGGTGATCACGGAGGTTCCCGGGCCGGATGGCCAGGTGCTGTTGCAGTGGACAAAGCAATTCGAGCGTTTTGGCCTGCCCGTCACCATCGCTGTTGCAGAGGACATAACCCCGTTGCAAACCGCCTTGCGCCGGTTCAATCTGTATTTTGCACTGGGGGCGATGGCGGTATTGGCAGCCGTATTGCTGATTCAGGGAATGATTGTGCGGCGCTCCCTTGCTTCGCTGCGGGGCGTGCGCCAAGAAGTGCAGGCGCTGGCGCATGGTGAAATCAGTATGCTTTCCGGGCAGGTGCCCAGCGAAATCAGCCCCCTGGTGGAAGAAGTGAATCACCTGTTGCAGTTGTTGGCACAGCGCCTGCAGCGCTCCCGCAACGCGGTGGGAAACCTGGCTCACGGTTTGAAACACCCGCTGAATCTTCTTATGCAACTGGTGGACAACGAAGCCGTAAAGCGGCATCCGGATCTGGTTGAGGAGATCAACCGCAATACCAGACAGATTTTCCAGATTATGGAACGGGAGTTGAAGCGGGCGAGATTGGCCGGGGGAGGGGTTCCAGGTCAACGCTTTGTCGCCGGAGCAGAAATACCAGGGCTGGTTGATGTCCTGAAGCGTGTTTACCATGACCGGCATCTGGAAATCAGTTATGAAGTATCACGGGATCTGGAATATCCGGCCGACCGGAACGACATGCTGGAGCTCTTGGGAAACCTCCTGGATAACGCCTGCAAATGGTCGGCGGGAAAAGTGCGTCTGAAACTCAGTCTGGAAGAGGGCTTGCGTATCCAGGTTGAAGACAATGGAGGCGGCTGTGATGAAGAACAGATGTCCCATCTCATGCAGCGGGGAGTGCGTATTGATGAACAAACCAGCGGCTCTGGTCTGGGGTTGGCGATTGTAAAGGAGATCGTGGAGCTCTATCAGGGAGAAATCCTCTTTTCCCGGTCGTCGCTCGGCGGCCTGGCTGTTACCGTAACACTTCCACTGCCGGAGCAGGGCAAGCCTGGATAGGCGATGAGGGCGCCTGATATGCTTGAATAGTCGGAATCAAGCCAGTATCATGTTTTTCCATGGGCAAGCGTTTCCACAATTCAATTGTAGCCGTGCTGGTTGTCGCGCTGCTGTTGCTGGGTGTGCAATCAGCGGGCCTGGCGGCCGCCGCATCCATGGGAGCAGACTCCCCGCAGGCGAATGTTTCAGTCGCCATGGAAATGGCTGATCATGATTGTGGGGATTGCAAGACCAAGGATTGTTGCGCACTACAGGACTGTCAGGCCGCGCCCCATTGCACTTCTTTTAGCGCATTGACCACCCCGGCGGATGCGCCTGTTTGCGAACGCCGCAATGCAGTCGATCTTGCCGCCCCGGATGTCATTGTGGCGTCGATTCTCGTTCCAACCATCTATCGCCCGCCCTGGGCTTGATCTCCCCTATGGCTCTCCGTCTGGAGAGTGCCCCGTATCGCGCCTGATGTAGCCGCTTCCGGCTGTTCAGGCGCTTCATGCAAGTGTTCCCTGTTCCGCTCATGTCGGGCTGCCGTGTCCGTTGTCAGCAGAAGCGGGAAGTTGGTTGGAGTTTTCAGTATGAAACCTGTTTTAAGGCAACTGTGCCGCAGACGCATGGTGTTGTTGATTTGCTTGTTCCTGACGCCTGTTGTGCCGATGGCGGCAGGCGAACGGATATTGCTCGATCTGCCGGAAAGCGAGCGGATCGCCCTGGAGAATGATCCCTTGTTGAAGGCGGGTCTCGCCCGGTTCGAGGCGCTGGAGGCGGATGCCATTGCAGATGGTCAGCTGCCTGATCCCAAGCTGCGCACGGGATTGTATAACCTGCCACTGGATGATTTCGATCTGCGCAGGGAGCCTGCTACCCAGTTGCGCCTGGGGATCCAGCAAGCCTTTCCCCGCGGCGATACCCTGCTGTACAAGTCCCGCAAGACCAGGGCGCAGGCCAGCGCCCAGCGCCATCGTGTGCAACTGGAGCGCAAAAGAATATTGCGGGATGTGCGAAAGACTTTCCTTGCTATCTATTACCAGGTGGAAGCGATGAAGATCATCCGTTCCAGCCGCAAGCTGTTTGAAAGTCTGACGGAAATAACCCGGGTGCAATACGGGTCGGGCGGCTCTTCCCAGCAGGATGTCTTGCGGGCCGAGCTGGAACTGTCGAGGCTCGATGATCGCATGACCCGGATTCAGGCCAGTGAAGAGCGGGCCAGAGCGCGTCTTTCCCGCTGGTTGGGGCGGGCAGCCTGGCGGCCCGTGCAGCCTGCCATGCCGGCATTGCCGGAACCGCCGGCGGAGGAAGATATTGAGGAAGCATTGCAGCGCCACCCGGAAATCCGCGTACTTTCCGCAACCATTGAAGCCCATCAGCAAGCGGTAGCTGTTTCCAAGGAACAATACAAGCCGGGCTGGACCCTCGGCGCCGAGTATCGCATGCGCTTTGGCGACAACCCTGATGATTCCCGCCGTGCGGATATGGGAGCGGTAATGTTGATGGTTGATGTGCCCCTGTTTACGGAAAAACGCCAGGACCAGCGCCTGCTTGCCGGTCAGAAACGTGCGGATGCAGCGGTTCTTGAACGCGCCAACAGCTGGCGCAAGCTGCGTGAGAGCCTGGCAATAGAAACCGCCAACAAGAAGCGCCTCGCCGAGCGCATACAGCGTTATGAAGAACGCTTGCTCAAGGAGGCTGAGGAAAATGCCAAGGCGGCGCTACAGGCGTACCAAAGCGGAACGCTGGAGTTCACCGGCCTGATGCGGGCGCGCATTACCGAGCTCGATATCAGACTGCAGGCGCTGAAGTTGCGCGTGGATCTGTTGAAAACCCATGCCGGTCTGTTGTACCTGGCCGCAGGAGAAGAAGAATGAAAACCTACATGGCTTCCGTTTTTATTGCATGGCTTGTGACCCTGGGGCTGCCCGCCCATTCCGCGGACGATGGTGAAAAAGAGATTCTCTATTGGGTGGCCCCCATGGATCCCAACTATCGGAGAGATGAACCCGGCAAATCACCCATGGGCATGGATCTCATCCCCGTATATGCAGAAGCGGATGATGAGGGCAGTGATGTCAGCATTTCCCCCGCGGTGGTGCAAAACCTTGGCGTGCGCACCGAATCTGTAAAGGCCGGGACGCTGCCGCGGTTGATCGATACGGTGGGGTACATCGACTATGACGCGTCCAGGGTCAGTCATATTCATTTGCGCGTTTCCGGCTGGATAGAAAAACTCGCCGTGAAATCAGCAGGAGAGCGGGTAACAAAAGGGCAACGCCTGTTCAATCTGTATTCTCCCGACCTTGTCAATGTGCAGGAAGAATTCCTGCGCGCCCTGAGTGGTGGTAACAAGGGATTGATCGAGGCTTCCCGCGACCGCCTGAATGCGCTGGGCATCAGCCGGGGCCAGATCGTGCAACTGGAGAAAAGGCGCAAGGTCAGGCAGAACATCGCCATCTATGCGCCACAAGATGGTGTGGTATCAGAACTGCCCGTGCGCGAAGGGATGTACGCCAAGCCTGCCATGAATGTCATGACCCTGGCGGATCTGTCCAGTGTATGGTTGATTGCCGAGGTGTTTGAACGGCAGGCGGACTGGGTGGGTGTGGGAGACAAGGCCGAGGTAACGCTGCCCTATTTGCCGGGGAAAATCTGGCAGGGCGAAGTGGAATATGTGTATCCCAGCCTGGACATGAAAACCCGCACGTTGTTGGTGCGGTTGCGTTTTGACAACCCTGGCGAGTCCCTCAAGCCGAATATGTATGCACGGGTGAAGCTGTATGCCAGCCCCCGGGAGAACGTGATTTCCATCCCCATGGAAGCGCTGATTCGCACTGGAGCAAAGGATCGTGTGATTGTGGAAGTGGGCGCGGGCAGGTTCGATGCCCGGGAGGTCGTGGCGGGTATCGAAAGTGGTGAGCGTATCGAAATCCTCGAAGGCCTGGAGGTAGGCGAAAAGGTGGTGGTTTCCGGCCAGTTCCTGATTGATTCCGAAGCCAGTTTGAAGGCCAGCTTTATGCGCATGACGGATGTGGATGCGAGTGATGAAAAAGCGCCGCAAGCCTCTGAAACGCCGGCAAAGGCAAAAGGCCATGGCCTTGTTCTTGCGATCAATGTGGAGCAGAAGGAAATCGAGCTGCGCCATGCTCCCATAGCCGAACTGGGATGGCCGGAGATGGAAATGCTGTTTCCTGTGGATGCCGATATAAGGGATTTGCAGGTTGGTGAAGAGATTTCCTTTGAACTGGAAAAGCGTGGCAGGGTTTATGTGATTGTAACGATCTGGCCAGGAAAGCAGGAGCGGCAGCCATGATTGCAGCAATTATCCAATGGTCGTTGCGCAACCGGTTTATGGTATTGCTGCTTACGCTCATCGTCACGGGTTGGGGTTTGTATGCGATAAAACATACGCCCCTGGACGCCATTCCCGACCTTTCCGATGTACAGGTGATCATCAAAACCAGTTTCCCGGGGCAGGCGCCCCAGGTGGTGGAAGACCAGGTGACCTATCCGCTCACCACCGCCATGCTGTCGGTGCCCAAGGCGACCAATGTGCGTGGTTATTCCTTTTTTGGCGATTCCTACATCTATGTGATCTTTGAAGATGGCACGGATCCCTACTGGGCAAGGTCGAGAGTGCTCGAATACCTGAGCCAGGCTGCAAGCAAGCTGCCTCCGGACGCCCGGCCGGAACTGGGTCCTGATGCTACCGGCGTGGGCTGGGTTTTCGAGTATGCGCTGGTGGATCGAAACAACAATCATGACCTGGCGCAGTTGCGCAGCCTCCAGGACTGGTATCTGAAGTTTGAATTGCAAACTGTACCCGGGGTTGCCGAAGTGGCGACCATTGGCGGCATGGTCAAGCAATATCAGGTCGTGGTGGATCCTGACAGTCTGCGCGCCTATGGCCTGAATCTTTCCCAGATCCGCAAGGCCATACAGCGGGGCAATCAGGAATCCGGAGGTTCCGTCATCGAGATGGCTGAAGCCGAATACATGATTCGCGCCACGGGATATATCGACAGTATCGGGGATCTGCGGGAGATCCCTCTGGGAATCAGCCGCATGGGGGTTCCCATTACCCTCAAGGATGTGGCCCGGATCCGCCTGGGGCCGCAAATGCGCCGTGGCATTGCCGAGCTGGATGGAGAGGGCGAGGTGGTAGGCGGGGTCGTTATCATGCGTTTTGGGGAAAATGCCCTGAATGTGATCGCCAATGTCAAAAAGAAGCTGGAAGAGCTGTCGCGGGGTTTGCCGGAAGGGGTGGAAGTGCTTCCCACCTATGATCGTTCCGGCCTGATACATCGTGCCGTGGAAACCCTCAATGGCAAGCTGCTGGAAGAGTTTCTGGTGGTGGCCCTGGTGTGTGTGGTGTTCCTGTTTCACCTGCGTTCCGCACTGGTAGTGATCCTGTCTTTGCCGGTGGGAATTCTGGTGGCGTTTATCATCATGGAGCGCATGGGCATCAATGCGAACATCATGTCTCTCGGCGGTATCGCCATCGCTATCGGCGCCATGGTGGATGCGGCTATCGTGATGATAGAAAACATGCACAAGCATATTGAAAAAACGCCTCTGACCAACGAAAACCGCTGGACCATTGTCTCCCAGGCAGCCACCGAGGTGGGGCCGCCGCTGTTTTTCTCCCTGCTGATCATCACGTTGAGCTTTCTGCCGGTGTTTGCGCTGGAAGCACAGGAAGGAAAGCTGTTTGCGCCCCTGGCCTATACCAAAACCTTCGCCATGGCTGCGGCAGCGGGCTTGTCCATTACTCTGGTGCCGGTGCTGATGGGTTATTTTATCCGGGGCAGAATTGTTTCCGAAGCGAAAAACCCGGCCAACCGCCTGCTCATTGCTGTTTACAGACCGGTGATTCGTCTGGTGCTGAAAGCGCCGCGTATCCTGGTAGTGATTAC
>JAMOMB010000122.1 GCA_027068795.1 Sedimenticola sp.
TTTTCGGGAAGTGGCGATTGATGCGGGTCAGCCCCGTTTGAACAACCGTGCTTTTTCCCGCTGCCAGTCCCGGTCTTTGGACACGGCGCGCTTGTCATGCTGTTTTTTTCCCTTGGCCAGGCCGATCTCCAGCTTGGCCCGCCCGCGTTTCCAGTACATGGCGGTCGGCACCAGGGTATAGCCCTTGCGTTCCACCTGTCCGCGCAGCATGTCGATCTCCCGGCGATGCAGCAGCAGCTTGCGGGTGCGGGTGGGGTCGGGGTGGATATGCGTCGATGCAGTGGGCAGCGGGGTGATGTGCGCGCCGAACAGCCAGATCTCGTCATCCTTGATCAAGACGTAGCTTTCCTTGAGATTCACCCGGTTTTCCCGCAAACTCTTCACTTCCCAGCCTTCGAGGGCGATGCCTGCCTCGAAGCGCTGTTCGATAAAAAAATCATGTCCGGCGGCTTTGTTCAGGGTAATGGTGCTACCTTTGCCGCCCTTGTGCTTCGCTTTTTTCGCCATGGGGCGATTGTAACCCGTGGCAGCCGAGCATGAGAACCGAATTGCAGGAGAAAACTTGTGAGCAGATATATTCTTGGTATTGGTATGTTGCTGTTGCTCGCAGTGACGGCTGGCGGTGCGCTTGCCGGGCAGGAAGAGGCGGCTGCGGGAACGCTGAACAATGCGTTGGGCATGCTCAATGGCTGGCTGGGTACGGTGCTGTTCTTCGATGTGTTTCCCGGTGAGGCCGAATTTCCGTTTATCGTGGCCTGGCTGGTTGCCGGCGCAGTTTTTCTTACCGTGAAGATGGGGTTTATCAACTTTCGCCTGCTGGGACATTCCGTAGCCATCTTGCGGGGAAAATACAGCCGTCCCGATGACGTGGGTGAGGTATCTCCGTTTCAGGCGCTGACCACGGCCCTTTCTGCAACAGTGGGTTTGGGCAATATTGCGGGAGTGGCGATTGCCATTGGCATTGGCGGCCCTGGCGCCACTTTCTGGATGATTGTTGCCGGCTTGCTGGGAATGACCACCAAATTCACCGAAGCCACCCTGGCGCAAATGTACCGCGAGATCCGGCCGGACGGGCACGTCATGGGTGGCGCCATGGAATACCTGTCCCGGGGCTTTGCCGACCTGGGCTGGAAAAGCTTTGGCAAGGCGCTGGCGATCCTGTTCTGCATTCTCACCATCGGCGCTTCCCTGGGCGGGGGCAATGCCTTCCAGGTCAGCCAGTCCCTGAGTGCGGTCAAGCAGCAGGTTCCCTATCTGGCGGAAGAGCCCTGGGTGTTCGGCGTGGTGATGGCGTTCCTGGTAGGGGTGGTCATTATCGGCGGCATTCGCCGTATCGCCCATGTTGCCGAAGCAGTTGTTCCCACCATGGTGGCGATCTACTTGCTTGCGGCGGGCTGGATCGTTCTTTCCCACGCCGACAGGGTGCCGGAGGTGTTTGGCCTGATCCTGTCCAGCGCATTCAGCATGGAGGCCGGGCTGGGCGCGCTGATTGGCGTCATCGTCCAGGGCTTCAAACGGGCGGCGTTTTCCAGCGAGGCGGGGATAGGGTCTGCCGCCATTGCCCATTCCACAGCGCGCACGCCTTATCCTACCCGGCAGGGGATTGTGGCGCTGATGGAGCCTTTCATCGACACGGTAATCATCTGCACCATGACGGCGTTGGTGATCATTATTACCGGCGTCTATGACAGTAACGGACAGCATGCCGAACTGATCGCCAATAACCAGGGGGCGGCGCTGACATCCGTGGCCTTCGGCAGCGTGATCAGCTGGTTCCCGATGGTGCTTTCCGTCTCCGTGGTGCTGTTCGCCTACAGCACCATGATCTCCTGGTCGTATTACGGCGAACGCTGCTGGACTTATTTGTTCGGGGAGCGCTATTCCATGCTTTACCGTATCGCGTTCGTGCTGGTAGTCGTGGCCGGCTCCATCGGCAGCGCCTCGGCGGTGCTGGATTTCAGTGATCTGTTGTTGCTGTCCATGGCGTTCCCGAACATGTTCGCCCTGTATGCCCTCAGTGGCCAGGTCAAGCGCAAACTATCGGTTTACCTGGAAAAACTTCACAGTGGCGAACTGGACAGAGAAGTGGGGCGCGGCTGATGGCGTTCATAGAAAAAACCGCACTGGTGCCGGTGTCGGCTGCGACATTGTTTGCTATCGTAAACGACGTGGAGAGCTATCCGCAGTTTCTGCCCTGGTGCAAGGATGCCCGTTTGCTGTCCCATACGGAAGAGGAGCTTTGCGGGGAGATTGTGGTTTCCAAGGCAGGCGTTACCCGGGCTTTTTCCACCTGTAATCGTCTTTTCCCCTATCACCGTATCGAGATTCACCTGAAAGAAGGGCCTTTCCGCAAGCTGGAAGGCGCCTGGGAATTTACCGAATTGCGGGCGGACGCCTGCAAGGTATCCCTGTCCCTGGAGTTCGAGTTTTCCAGCGGGCTGATGGACAAGGCTTTTGGCGTTGTCTTCTCCCAGATCGCCAATTCCCTGGTGGATGCCTTTTGCAAGCGAGCCAATGACTTGGCCAAAGGAGCCGTAACATGATGCAGGTTGAAGTAGCCTATGCCTTGCCGGATGAGCAGATCGTGCATGTGGTGGAAGGTGAGCCGGGAATGACCCTGGAGCAGGCCATCCGGGATTCGGGGATTCTGGAGGCGCATCCGGAAATCGATTTGAGCAAGAACAAAGTGGGGGTTTTTGGCAAGGCCGCCAAGCTGGACGCCGTACTGTATCCCGGCGACCGGGTGGAAATCTACCGCCCCCTCATTGCCGACCCCAAGGAGGCGCGCAAGAAACGGGCCAGCCAAGGCAAGGCGCTACGCAAGGGCGGAGGAAAAAAATCGGCTGGCGGGTAATATTTGCCGAATATCTTGACGAAAGCGGCAAAAAAAACTATCATCGCGGCGCATGAGAGGGCAGGGCTGCCCTGGACACGGTTGTTAGCCGGATGGCGTAACAGTGGGAAATTTGATTGCTGAAGTTTCCCGGGACCCCGTTTACGGGGTTTTTTTGTTGTTGGTAGATCAGGAATGGGCCTCGTGCCCATTTTTTTATTTGTAAGCCTGAATCCATGGTTCCGGTTGGAAGGTATGCAGAAAGCATCGGCGAAATTGCAGAAAATCGTGCGCAACGTGGTCGAACCCATGGGCTATGAGCTCGTGGGGGTAGAATATCTGAGTGGCTACCAGGGCGGTAACCTGTTGCGTATCTATATAGATAAGGAGAAGGGGATCGATGTCGATGATTGTGCCGCGGTGAGCCACCAGCTCAGCGGCGTGCTCGACGTGGAAGATCCTCTTCCCGGTCAGTACAGCCTGGAGGTGTCATCACCGGGGCTGGACCGGCCGTTGTTCGATGTGGAGGACTACCAGCGTTTTGTCGGACGCAAGGTAAACATCAGGCTTGATGCATCCATAGGCGGGCGCCGCAAGTACAAAGGGTTACTGGTGGGAGTGGAAGACGATCAAATCCTGGTAGAGGTGGACGGTGAAGTCTATCCTTTGTTCATGGAGCAGATCCAGGAGGCTCGTCTTGTTCCGGAAATTTAATTTGCTGAGGGTATCGCGATGACCAAAGAAATCCTGTTCGTCGTAGACGCGGTTTCTAACGAAAAAGAAGTCGATAAGGATATTATTTTCGAAGCCATTGAGGCTGCGCTTGCTTCCGCCACGCGGAAAAAGCATGGCGGCGACATAGAGGTGCGCGTGGTTATCGACCGGGAAACCGGTGATTACGATACCTTCCGTCGCTGGTTGGTAGTGGATGACAGTGAAACTCCGGTGCTGGAGAACCCGAAATCGGAAATCACCCTGAGCGCCGCCCGCGCCAGCGATCCGGACATTCAGCCCGGTGACTATGTGGAAGAACCCATGGAATCCATCGAGTTTGGTCGTATTGCCGCCCAGACCGCCAAACAGGTCATCGTGCAGAAAGTGCGGGAAGCAGAAAGGGCCAAGGTGGTGGAAGCCTATGAAGACAAGGTGGGGCAACTGGTTACCGGCGTGGTAAAGCGTCTGGATCGTGGCGCCATTATCATGGATCTTGGCGGTAACGCCGAAGCCATCATCCCGCGTAGTGACGTGATTCCCAAGGAGCCGGTCAGGGTTGGCGACCGTTTGCGCGGCTTCCTGCAAGCGATCCGTACCGATGTACGCGGCCCGCAACTGTTCGTTTCCCGTACCGCGCCCGAGTTGCTCATCGAATTGTTCAAGCTGGAAGTGCCGGAAGTTGGCGACGGCCTGATCGAAGTGCTGGGCGCGGCCCGCGACCCCGGGCGCCGCGCCAAGATCGCGGTGCGCTCCAATGACCCGCGCATCGACCCTGTTGGCGCCTGCGTGGGCATGCGTGGCTCCCGGGTGCAGGCGGTTTCCAACGAACTGGCGGGGGAGCGCGTGGATATCATCCTGTGGGACGACAATCCGGCACAGTTCATCATCAACGCCATGTCCCCGGCGGAAGTGGCTTCCATAGTCGTGGATGAAGACGCCCATTCCATGGATATTTCCGTGAAGGAAGAGAATCTTTCCCAAGCCATTGGCAGCGGTGGTCAGAATATCCGTCTCGCCAGCCAGCTTACCGGCTGGACCCTCAACGTCATGAGCGAGGATGAGCTGGCGGAAAAGGCGGATGCAGAGGCCCAGCAGTATGTTAAAGGTTTCATGGAAGAGCTGGATGTGGACGAGGAAGTGGCGGTTATCCTTGCCCAGGAAGGCTTTACCTCCATTGAAGAAATCGCCTATGTGCCGGAAGAGGAGCTCCTCGCCATTGAAGAGTTTGACAAGGACATCGTGGAAGAGCTGCGCAGCCGCGCCAGTGATGCGTTGCTTACCCGCGCTATTGCCAAGGAAGAGATGCTTTCCGATGCCGAACCGGCGGAAGATCTGCTGAACATGGAAGGAATGACCGAAGACTTGGCCCATCAACTGGCTTCCATTGGTGTGGTCACCATGGAAGATCTTGCGGAGCAGGCGGTGGATGAGCTGATGGAATTGGAAGGCATGGACGAAAAACGTGCTGGCGAGCTGATTATGACAGCGCGGGCGCCCTGGTTTGAAGAAGCCGAAAACGAAACAGAAACCGAGCCCAAGGGGTAAGGGGGTATTGGCATGAGCGATATTACAGTCAGCCAGTTGGCCGCCGATGTAGGCGTTCCGGTGGATCGTCTCCTGGAACAGTTTGCCCAGGCGGGATTGAACAAGAGCAGCGCCGATGACGCGGTAACAGCGAAAGAGAAACTGGAACTGCTCAACTACCTGCGCCGCAGCCACGGCAAGCAAGGCGCTGGGGAGAAGGCCGCAACCACAGGCAAAGTGACCCTCAAGCGCAAGACCACTACCGAATTGAAGCAGCCCGCCTCTGCTGGCCGTTCGCCCGCAGCACGGGCGGCCCGTACGGCGAAAACCGTGAACGTGGAAGTGCGCCGCAAGCGCACCTATGCGAAAGCGCCAACGGCGGAAACCGATAAGGAACGCCTGCTCAAAGAAGCGGAAGCGGCGAAAAGGGCATTGGCGGAACAGGCGGAGCAGCGCCGCCTGGCGGAAGAACAGGAACAGGCTCGTCGCAAGGCGCAGGAAGCCCTGTTGCAGGCCGAGCAGGACGAACGCAAGCGCATGGAGGCTGCGCGCACCAAGGCAGAGGAAGAAGAGCGCGCCAAGGCGGAAGTGGAAAAACAACAGCGGGAAAGGGATATCGAACTTGCCCGCCGTGCGCAGGAGCAACGCAGAACCCAGCAGGAAGCCCGCGAACGCAAGGAAAAAGCCCAGCGCCGTGCGGAAGCGGGAAAGCCTGGTCGCGGACGCAAGGAGCTGCATGTGGCTGCCGGCAAGAGCGGCAGGCGCAAGCCGGCCAGAAAAAGCCGGGGCCGGGATGCTTCCCAGGCGGATATGGATCATGGCTTCCAGAAACCCACTACGCCCGTGGTGCATGAAGTAAAGATTCCGGAAAACATCAGCGTCGGGGAGCTTGCCCAGCAAATGTCCGTGAAAGCGGCGGAAGTCATCAAGGAGCTGATGAAAATGGGCATGATGGTGACCATCAACCAGGTGCTGGATCAAGATACCGCTGCGCTGGTCGTGGAGGAAATGGGGCACAAGGTTGTCTTCCACAAAGAAGAAGACGTGGAAGACAAGCTGATTGCCTCCATTGCCGGCGAGCCCGAAGGCGAACTGGAACCGCGGGCTCCCGTGGTGACCATCATGGGACATGTGGATCATGGCAAGACCTCCTTGCTGGATTACATCCGCAAGTCCAAGGTGGCGGACAGCGAAGCCGGCGGCATTACCCAGCATATTGGCGCCTACCGCGTGGAAACCGGGCACGGAACCATTACCTTTCTGGATACTCCCGGGCATGCGGCTTTCTCCGCCATGCGCGCCCGCGGCGCCCAGGCGACAGATCTCATTATTTTGGTCGTGGCTGCGGATGATGGGGTCATGCCGCAAACCAAGGAGGCGGTGCAGCATGCCAAGGCGGCGGGCGTTCCCCTGATCGTGGCGGTAAACAAGATCGACCGGCCGGAAGCGCAGCCGGACAAGGTCATGCAGGAGCTGGTGGCGGAAGAGGTCGTGCCGGAGGATTGGGGCGGCGACACCCAGTTTGTCAAGGTGTCCGCCAAGACCGGCGAAGGCATTGACGCCTTGCTGGACGCCATTTTGCTGCAAGCGGAAATTCTGGAATTCAAAGCGCCCGTCAAGGGCTTTGCCCAGGGCATCGTGGTTGAATCCAGCTTGGACAAGGGGCGTGGCCCCGTGGCTACGGTGCTGGTGCAATCCGGCACCTTGAAGAGAGGCGATGCAATCGTGGCCGGGGTCGAGTATGGCCGGGTGCGCGCCATGTTCGATGAAAACGGCAAAATGGTAAAGGAAGCCGGGCCGTCCACCCCCGTGGAAGTGCTGGGTTTGTCCGGCGTGCCCCAGGCCGGCGACAGCATGGTCGCCCTGCCGGATGAGAAGAAAGCGCGGGAAGTGGCGGACATGCGCCGCGAGCAACAGCGCGACTCCCGCCTCGCCGAGCAAAAAGCGGCAAAGCTCAATGAGATGTTCACTCGCATGGGTGAAGGCGAGGTGGCTTATGTGAACCTGATCATCAAGGCCGATGTCCAGGGCTCCGTCGAGGCGCTGAAGGAGTCGCTGCAGAAGATCCACACCGACGAGGCCCGGGTCAAGATCGTGGCCGCCGGTGTTGGCGGAATCAACGAATCCGACGCCAATCTGGCGCTCACCTCCGGGGCGGCCATTATCGGCTTCAACGTACGGGCGGACGCTTCTGCGCGCAAGGTGATCGAGGAAAGCAACCTGGATCTGCGCTACTACAGCATCATCTATGAAGTGATCGATGACGTGAAGCAGGCCGTGGCCGGCCTTCTGTCTCCCGAGATCCGCGAAGAGATCATTGGTCTGGCCGAAGTGCGCGATGTATTCCGCTCGTCCAAGCTGGGCGCTATCGCCGGCTGCATGGTGGTGGAAGGCGTGGTCAAGCGCAACAGTCCGATCCGCGTATTGCGTGATAATGTAGTGATCTATGAAGGCGAGCTGGAATCCCTGCGCCGCCACAAGGACGACGTGATGGAAGTGAAGGCGGGTACCGAATGTGGCATCGGTGTAAAGAACTACAACGATGTCAAACCCGGTGACCAGATCGAAGTGTTCTCCCGAACCGAGGTTCAGCGCGAGCTGTAATAGTAGCAGGCCATGAAGGAATTCAATCGCGGGGATCGTATCGGTGCGCAAATGCACCGGGAGCTGGCGTTGCTGTTGCGCGACGCCGCCAAGGATCCGCGCTTGTCCGAGGTAACCATACAGGAAGTGCGGGTCACCCGGGACCTGTCTCATGCCAAGATCTATTTCACCATCCTGGACAAGGATGAGGCGCAGTATTTTGTCAAGGTTCTGGATCGTGCAGCAGGTTTCCTGCGCCGCCGCTTGGGGCAGATCATGAAGTTGCGCACCGTCCCTGAACTGAAATTCGTTTATGACAGCTCCATTGAAGAGGGCAAGCGCCTTTCGGATCTGATCGAGAAAGCGGTTTCCTCGGATACCAGGGAAGAAGATGGGTAGACGCCGCCGTCCCCGTGGCCGGAACATCACCGGGATCTTGCTGCTGGACAAGCCCCTGGGCGTGACCTCCAATGCCGCCCTGCAGGAAGTGAAACACTTGTTCAAGGCGCAGAAGGCCGGGCATACGGGCAGCCTGGATCCTTTGGCCACGGGGCTGCTGCCCCTGTGTTTTGGCAATGCCACCAAGATATCCGCTTTCCTGCTGGATGCGGACAAGTGCTATGAGGTGCGGGTCAAGCTGGGTGAAACCACTTCCACGGCGGATGCCGAAGGGGAGGTGATTGAATCCCGGCCTGCGGAGCATATCACCCGGGAAGAGGTGCAGGACATACTGGGGGATTTTCTCGGGGAGCTGGCCCAACTGCCGCCCATGTTTTCCGCGGTGAAGCACAAGGGGCAGCGCTTGTATCAACTCGCCCGCCAGGGCATCGAGGTCGAGCGTGAAGCGCGTCATATCACCATCTATGACCTGCGGCTGCTGGATTTTACCGGGCCGGAATTCAAGTTGCTCGTGCACTGTTCCAAAGGCACCTATGTGCGCACCCTGGCCGAGGATATCGGCAAGGCCCTGGGCGTTGGGGCGCATGTTACAGCCCTGCGGCGCACCTTGGTCGGCCCGTTTGAAGCGCAGGATATGGTCAGTATGGAAACCCTGCAACAGGTGTTCGAGGAGCAAGGCCTGCATGGCTTGGATCAGTTGCTGTTGCCCATGGATGCAGGCCTGAATCACTGGCCTGCCGTGCACCTCGGCGCGGATAGCAGTTTCTATATCAAGCAGGGGCAGCCGGTGCAGGTGCCAAAAGCGCCTACGGAAGGCTATGTGCGCATCTATGGCGTGGATGAAAAGTTTATCGGCGTAGGTGAAATCGATGATGACGGACGGGTGGCGCCGCGCCGTTTATTGGCGAATCCCGGCTGAATGTAGGATAATTCATTTCTTGCCTGAAGCCGTTCAGGCTGTTGTTGCTGAAGACAGGGTTTTCGGCTTAGTTTATCGCCAGTTCCGCCTGAACTCATTGTTGGACGGAACGCTGCATGCCGCAGGCGAGTGTTTATCTGGAGAAATATTATGTCAATGAGTGCAGAGATCAAGAAGCAAATCGTGGAAGAGTATGGCAAGAACCCCACAGACACGGGTTCTACGGAAGTTCAGGTGGCGTTGCTTACCTGGCGCATCAATGATCTTACGCCCCATTTTAAGGAGCACAAGAAGGATCACCATTCCCGCCAGGGTTTGATCCGCATGGTCAACTCCCGCCGCAAGTTGCTTGACTATCTCAAGGGAAAGGACGTAGAGCGTTATCGTGACCTGATCAAGCGCCTCGGTTTGCGTCGTTAATTCATAGCCGTAAGTTCATAAACGAAGGAATACCCAAGTGACTGCAATCAAAAAAGAATTCCAGTTCGGCGATCACAAAGTGACGTTGGAGACCGGAGAAGTGGCCCGTCAGGCTGATGGCGCGGTAATCATCAACATGGACGATACCGTGGTGCTCTGCACCGTGGTGGGTTCCAAGCATGCCATGGAAGGGCGCGATTTTTTCCCTCTGACCGTGGACTACCAGGAAAAAACCTATGCGGCAGGCAAGATTCCCGGCGGTTTCTTCCGTCGTGAAGGACGGCCTTCCGAAAAGGAAATTCTGGTGGCGCGTCTTATCGACCGCCCTATCCGGCCCCTGTTTCCCAAGGGCTATACGAATGAAACCCAGGTGATTTGCACCGTCATTTCTCTCAATCCCTATGTTGATCCCGAGATCCCTTCGTTGATCGGCACCTCCGCCGCCCTGGCCATTTCCGGCCTGCCCTTCCAGGGGCCTATTGGCGCTGCGCGCGTGGGCTACAAGGACGGACAGTATTTACTGAACCCTCCCGGCGCCGGCCTGAGCGAAGTCACGGATCTGGATCTGGTGGTTGCGGGCACGGACAAAGCCGTGCTGATGGTGGAATCCGAGGCGCGGGAGCTTTCCGAAGAAGTGATGCTGGGCGCGGTGTTGTTTGGCCATGAGCAAATGCAGGTGGCCATTGAAGCCATTCGTGAACTTGCCGCTGAAGTGGGCAAGGAAGTAATCGAGTTCAGCGTACCGGAAGAAGATGCGGAACTGACGCAGAAGGTGGCGGAAGTGGCGGGCGCCGGCATTGGCGAGGCCTATTCCACCACGGATAAAATGGAGCGGTATGCAAAACTGGATGCAGTCAAGGCAGACGCTATCGCGCAACTCTGTTCCGGCGATGACCCCCAGTGGTCGGAAGAGCAGGTATCGGCGGCGCTGGAAAAGCTGAAGAAAAAGACCGTGCGCAGCCGCATTCTTGCGGGTGAGCCGCGCATCGACGGCCGCGATACCAAGACCGTGCGCAATATCGAGATCAAGACCGGCGTACTGCCTCGCACCCATGGTTCTGCGCTGTTCACCCGCGGTGAAACCCAGGCGCTGGTGATCACCACTTTGGGCACCGAGCGTGACGCGCAGATCGTGGACGCCCTGGATCGTTCCTACCGCGAACCCTTCATGTTGCACTACAACTTCCCACCGTTCTGCGTTGGCGAGACCGGGCGCGTAGGCAGTCCCAAGCGCCGCGAAATCGGCCATGGCCGCCTTGCCAAGCGTGGCGTACTGTCGGTCATGCCCACCCTGGAGGAATTCCCGTACTCCGTGCGCGTGGTTTCCGAAATCACCGAATCCAACGGTTCTTCCTCCATGGCTTCGGTGTGTGGCACCAGTCTTTCCCTGATGGATGCCGGCGTGCCCATCAAAGCACCTGTTGCGGGTGTGGCCATGGGCCTGATCAAGGAAGGCGACGACTTTGCCGTGCTTACCGATATCCTCGGTGACGAGGATCATCTGGGCGACATGGATTTCAAGGTAGCGGGGACGGAAGCCGGCATCAATGCCTTGCAGATGGACATCAAGATCGACGGCATCACCCGCGAGATCATGGACATTGCATTGAGTCAGGCCAAAGATGGCCGCATGTACATCCTCGGCGAGATGAACAAGGCCATCGAGTCGCCCCGCCAGGAAATGTCCGAACATGCGCCGCGCATTATTTCCTTCCGCATTCATCCGGACAAGATTCGTGATGTTATCGGCAAGGGTGGCGCCACCATCCGCTCCATCACCGAAGAAACCGGCGCTACCGTCGATCTCGATGACAGCGGCCTGGTCAAGATCTTCTCCGTGGACAAGGCCGCCGGCGAAAAAGCGCGCAAGCGCGTCGAACTCATCACCGCGGATGTGGAAGTCGGCACGGTCTATGAAGGCAAGGTGGCCAAACTCATGGACTTCGGCGCTTTCGTGACTATTCTTCCCGGCAAGGACGGGCTGGTGCATATCTCGCAGATCAGCGAAGAGCGGGTCGAGAAAGTCAGCGACAAGCTGTCCGAGGGAGACGTCATCAAGGTGAAAGTGCTGGAAGTGGACAAGCAGGGGCGGATTCGCCTGAGCATGAAAGCCGTGGGTGAGGACGAATAATCCTCAAGCTGTTTGTAGTAGCAGAACGGGGCTTTGGCCCCGTTTTTATTGCGGCTCAGTTTATCTTGTGGACGGAGAGGGGGTAGCCGCATCCCTGGTAGAAGCGGTAACGCTCCCGGCTTGCCTCGAGCGGCAACTTGTCCTGATCCACGCATTCCGCCACACGTTCAAAACGGCTGAAGTATTCGGGAATGGCCATGCATAAATTGATCAGTACATCATGCTCGTCGCCTGCATCATCCGGAGTGCCGAGCAGTACCGGATTCAGGGCCGGATCTGCTTTCCCCAGGATGCCATGGGGAATGAAACTCTGGTCGCGATGCACCCATAACAGGCGATCCATGTGACGTAGATCTTCATCGGATTCCGTCACCACCAGCACCCGGTGGCCAGCGGACCAGGCTTTCTCCGCCAGCCGGGCGGCCAGGGTGTAGCGGTTTCCCCGCCCGCCCGGTTGCAGGATGTAGAAGTCGATTTGTGTCATTCAATTTGCTTGCTGCGTTTCAGCAGCATTTGCATCAACAGGGGCACGGGACGGCCGGTGGCTTTCTTGTCGCCGCTCTTCCAGGCGGTGCCCGCAATGTCCAGATGCGCCCATTTGTATTTCTTGGTGAAGTTTGCGAGAAAACAGGCAGCGGTAATGGTGCCCGCACCCTTGCCGCCGATGTTGGCCAGGTCCGCAAAATTGCTCTCCAGCTGTTTGTCGTAGTCCTCGTTCATCGGCAAGCGCCAGGCCGGATCCCGGATCTCCATGCCCGCCTGCAGCAGTTCGTCGGCCAGTTTGTCATCGTTCGCCAGCAGGCCGCTGGTATGGTGCCCCAGGGCGATGACACAGGCGCCGGTGAGGGTGGCGATGTCGATGACGGCGGCTGGCTTGAAGCGTTCGGCATAGGTCAGGGCATCACATAGAATCAAACGCCCTTCCGCGTCGGTGTTGAGAATCTCGATGGTCAGCCCCGCCATGCTGGTAACGATATCTCCCGGTTTGTTGGCATTGCCGTCCGGCAGGTTCTCGGAAGAAGGCACGATGCCCACCAGGTTGATGGGAAGCTCCAGTTCGGCGCAAGCCTGCAGGGTTCCCAGCACGCTGGCGCCGCCGCACATGTCGTATTTCATTTCATCCATGTTGGCGGAAGGTTTGAGGGAGATGCCGCCCGCATCAAAGGTCAGTCCCTTGCCCACCAGAACTACCGGGCGGCTGTTTTCCTTGCCGCCGCGGTATTCCAGGATGATCAGTTTCGCTGCTTCGCGGCTACCGCGGGAAACCGACAGCAAGGCGCCCATGCCCAATCGTTGCATCTGTTTTTCCGTAAGCGCCGTGGCCTTGAGCCTGGTGGATTTGCGCCCCAGCTTCCTTGCCGTATCCGCAAGATAGCTTGGCGTACAGATATTGCCGGGCAGATTGGCCAGATCCTTTGCCAGGTTCATGCCGGACGCAATGGCGCTGCCATGTTTTACGGCCTTCTTCAGGGTGTTGGCCCGCTTGCGATCCGGTGTCAGCAGCGTCAGTTTTCCCAGGGGCTTTTTGGGCCGGTTCTTTTTGCTCTTGCACTGGTCGAAATGATATAGCTGTTCTTCTGCGGCGATCACCAGGCCGCGGGCGGCGGCATACGCCTCATTGTGATCCTGAAATTCCTCCGGCATCAGCAAGGCGCAGTCCCTGGCGGCATTCTTGTTGAGCAGGGCAATGGCGGTTTCCATGGCGGAAGCCAGTTTCTTGCCGCTGAAGGATTTTTTTTCGCCCAGGCTCAGTAGCAACACCCTTTCCGCCTTGAACCCGGGCGGGCCATAGAGCATCAGCGTGGCTGCGGAGTTTTCTCCGAGATCGCCTTTTTTCAAGGCCGCCAGGATGGATTTCCTGGCGCTTGCCGGAAGACCGGCAATGCTTGCTCCGGGCTGTTTTCCATCAAATACGCCCAGGATCAGGCACTGGGTAGCGAAGTCTTCTGCTGATGCGGTTTTTGTCAGGTAGCGCATGGAGGTTCCGTTATTGTCATGGGGAATCAGGTTAGGGATTCTACCCGCAAACAGGTTGTTTCGCATGGTTCGGGCGCGGATGCCGGCGCGGGCGGAACACCAGGGCATGGGATTCGGGTAGAATCCAGGCTTGCCTTGCTTCGTAAATATCACAGAGAGTGGCCATCATTGTTCTCCATTATTGACAGAATGCTCATCCGGGAGGTGCTGAAAACCCTGCTGGTGATTTTGAGCGTACTGCTGTTGCTGATTCTCGCCAATACCATGGTGCGACTGCTGGGGCAGGTGGCGGCAGGCTCCATCAGCATGAAGGTAATGGGCGTGTTGCTGGGACTCAATATTGTGAAGCTCACTGGCTTTATCCTTCCCCCGGCCTTTTTCTTTTCTGTTTTGTGGGTGCTGGGGCGCATGTACCGGGACAGCGAGGTGGTCGCTCTCAATGCCGCAGGCGTGGGGCTGGCGCGCCTGTACAAGACTTTCGTTCTGGCTGCCATTCCCCTGGCTTTGTTGGTGGCGGTGCTGGTATTCGGAGTGTTTCCTCAGGCGCGGGCCTATGCGGATATGTTGCAGTTGCAGGAAAAAAAGCAGTTCAGGATTGGCGGCCTGAAACCGGGTGCGTTTAATGAGTTTAACAAAGGGCAGTTTGTGATCTATGTGGGGCGCGCCGATGAGGCAGGCGACGGGCTGCGGGATGTGTTTGTGCGCTATGTGCAGGATGGCGAGCCGGGCGTCCTGGTGGCGGGCAGGGCAACGCTGACAAAAGGGGAAGAAGCGCCCGGGCGGTTTTTGGTGCTGGAAGACGGGCATCGCTATCAGGGGGTTCCGGGAAAGACGGATTTCTCTGTCGCCAGTTTTGCGCGCTATGGAATACTGCTGCCGGAGGTGGCTGCGGATTCCCTGAATGTATCGAGGGCCGGATTGCCCACGGCGGTTTTGCTGGCGAGCGATGATCTGAAACTCAAGGCAGAGTTGCAGGATCGCCTTGCGGCTCCCTTGTCTGTATTCGCCTTGATGTTACTGAGCGTACCTCTGGCCAGGTCCTTGCCGCGCCAGGGTGTGTATGGACGCCTGACCTTGGCGGTGGTGATCTACGCCATCTATATGAATATGATCAAGCTGGCGGAAAAATGGATGTCCAGCGGCGTGACCCCGGAATGGCTGGGTGTGTGGTGGGTGCCGGCGCTCACGGCGCTGCTGGCGGTGGTGATCATCCGTCTGGATGCTGTCGCCTATTCGCCGTTCTGGCGGCATTGGAAGGAGCGGCGGTTGTGAGGATCATCGACCGCTATATCATCGTGACGGTCATCAAGGCGACCTTGATGACCTTGCTGGCCCTCACCATTCTCGCATTCGTTCTGGCGCTGGTGGAGGAAATCGAGGAGGTGGGCAGGGGTGATTACAACAGTTGGCATGCGTTGGTGGTGGCCGCCTGTTCCACGCCGCGCTTTGTTTACGAATCCTTTCCCGTATCCGCCTTGATCGGCGCTTTGCTGGGCCTTGGCGGCCTTGCTGCTTCCGGCGAATTGGTCGCCATGCGCGCTGCCGGCATGTCATCCCGGCAGATCCTGCTTGCGGTGATCAAGGGTGGGCTGTTGCTGATGGTATTGGTGGTCATCGTGGGGGACGGCATTGGTCCTGTTACGGAGCAATACGGCAACCAGCTGAAGCTGGAAAAACAGAAAAAACAGATTACTTTCAGTTCGCGTAACGGCTTTTGGGCCAAGGACGGGAATGCCATTGTCAATATTCGCCAGGTCAGCGTTGCCGGAGAGTTGCGGGATGTAACGATTTATGAACTATCCGCAGATCAGCAGCTACGGACCATTACCCGCGCGGTCAGCGGGCAATACGATTTCGGTCGCTGGGTGTTGGCTGAGGTGCGGCAGAGCAAGCTCGATGACATGCAGGTGCATACCAGCCGCTCACAATGGCTGGCCTGGGATTCCCTGGTGGATCCGTCGGTGCTCAGTGGGGCCTTGATCAATCCGCTGATGCTGCCTGCCTGGGATCTGTGGGAGCAGATCCAGAACCTGAAGGTCCGTGGCCAGAATGCAGCCGCCTATGAAGTCACCTTCTGGGGGAAGATCGCCATTCCCCTGACGACCATTGCCATGCTGATTCTGGCTGTTCCCATGGTGATGTCCGGCAGCCGCACCACCACCGCCGGGCAACGGGTTTTTACCGGGGCCATGCTGGGCACCCTGCTCTATCTTTTCAGCCGGGGATTCTCTTTTCTGGTGCTGGCCATGGAGCTGCCGGCCATGACCGTCATGCTGTTTCCTCTGGTGGTCATCCTGGTGCTGGTCTTCTGGTTGAACCGGTTTGCCGCCAGGCGCTACTGATCCGCCGTGCGGCGGTTGAATACGGTATACATCGCTGCCGGATGAACAAATTCTCAAGTGATACGGGGACAATCATTCTGCGTTTTGTGGGATAATCAAAATCTACACATCGAATAACCAGAAGAAAGTTAAACTGGCATGCTTATCGGAATACCCAAAGAAACCCGGGCCGGGGAGGCCAGGGTGGCGATTACGCCGGACATTGCAAAAAAGCTCCTGGGCAAAGGTTTTTCGCTCAGGGTAGAGAAGGATGCGGGCCTGGCTGCCGGCTTCCATAATGATGACTATGCGGCGGCGGGTGTGGAGCTGGTGGATCGTGAGCAGGCGCTGGCTGCGGATATCGTGGCCAAGGTGCGCAAGCCCGACAGCGAGGAAATTGCCGCCATGCGCGAAGGCGCGCTGTTTATTGGCCATATCGAGACCTGCGAAGATGACGGCAGCTTGCAGGCCATGTTTACAAAAAACATCCGCCCCCTGGCGATGGAGCGCATTCCCCGTATCTCCCGGGCCCAGTCCATGGATGCGCTGTCTTCCCAAAGCAATATTGCTGGCTACCGCGCGGTTATCGAGGCGGCCGCACGCTATGGCCGTTTCTTCCCCCTGATGATGACCTCAGCAGGTTCGGCCAAGCCCGCGCGGGTGGTGATTCTGGGCGTAGGCGTCGCCGGGCTGCAGGCCATTGCCACGGCCCGCCGCCTGGGCGGTGATGTATACGCCTACGATCTTCGCCCGGAAACCCGCGAGCAGATCGAGTCCCTGGGAGCCAAGCCCATCGATCTGGATATCGGCGAGGAAGGTTCGGGGGAGGGGGGTTATGCCAAGGAGCTGTCCGACGAAGCCAAGGCGCGCCAGCAGGAACTGCTGGCGGATGAACTGGCCAAGGCGCATGTCATTATCACCACCGCCCTGATTCCCTGCCGGCCAGCGCCGGTGCTGGTGACCGAAGAGGTGGTAAAACGCATGCGCGAAGGCTCGGTGATCGTGGATCTCGCCGCCGCCAATGGCGGAAACTGCCCCCTCACCGAGGCGGACAAGATCGTAAAAAAACATGGCGTGACATTGATCGGCCATACCAACTATCCCTCCATGATGGCCGGCGACGCCAGTTCCTTCTACGCCCACAACGTCGCCAATCTGCTTTCCATCATGGTCGAGGAAGGCGAAGATGGTCTGACCTTCAAAGATTTCGCTGAAGATGAAATCACGGCTGCCGCCCTGATTACCCCGGAAAACTGAGGATTAAAAAATGCCAGATACTCTCGTCGCCCTGTATGTTTTCGTGCTGGCCTGTTTTATCGGTTATTTCGTGATCTGGGGCGTGACCCCGGCATTGCATACTCCCCTGGTGGCCCTCACCAATGCCATCTCCGGCATTGTTATCGTCGGCGCCCTGCTGGTTGCTGGCGCTGAATCTGCGGGAACCGCGGCGGAAATCATCGGCTTCTTTGCCGTGCTGCTGGCGTCCATCAATGTCTTTGGCGGTTTTCTGGTGACGAACCGCATGCTCGCCATGTTCAAGAAAAAAGATAAGAAATAAGGGATAGGATCATGGAGATTTCTGCAAACACCCAGGCGCTGGCCTACCTGGTTTCGGCCATCCTGTTCATCTTCGCCCTCAAGGGCCTGACCCACCCCTCTTCGGCGCGCAGGGGCAATTACTACGGTATGGCGGGCATGGCCCTTGCCGTCGGCGCCACCCTGATGGGCAGTGAAGTGCAGTCCTACGGCTTTATCATCGCTGGCGTGGCCGCTGGCGCCGTTATCGGTACCGTACTGGCTTCGCGGGTGCAGATGACGGCCATGCCCCAACTGGTGGCGGCCCTGCACAGCTTTGTCGGCATGGCGGCGGTGCTGGTCGCCCTGGGAACCTATATGAACAAGGCCCAGGCGGGTTTGCTCAATCCGGTGCTCATGGGCGAGTTGTCCGCGGGGATTGTCATTGGCGCCATTACCTTTTCCGGCTCGGTCATTGCCTTTGGAAAGCTGCAGGGGCTGATCTCCGGCGCGCCGGTGATATTCAAGGGTCAGCATATGCTCAATGCCGTCCTGGCGGCGGTGACGGTTGCCCTGGCCATTTATTTTGGTCTTACGGAGAGCGTCTGGGCGCTGGTGCTCATGACCTTGCTGGCGTTTGTGCTGGGCTTTACCCTGATCATTCCCATTGGCGGGGCCGATATGCCCGTGATCATTTCCATGCTCAACAGCTATTCCGGCTGGGCGGCGGCTGCCACGGGTTTTACCCTGGGGAACAATCTGCTCATCATCGTCGGCGCCCTGGTGGGTTTTTCCGGCGCTATTCTGTCCTATATCATGTGCCGCGCCATGAACCGTTCCATCATCAATGTGGTGTTTGGCGGTTTTGGCGGCGAGACCGAAGCGGGTTCCAGCGCCGTGGCCCAGGCGGCGGAAAAAGGCGTGAAGGCGGCATCTGTGGAAGACGCTATTTACTGGATGGAAGACGCCAACCGGGTCATTATCGTTCCCGGATACGGCATGGCGGTAGCTCAGGCGCAGCATGCCTTGAAGGAATTGCTGGAGCTGCTGGAAGACCGGGGGGTGGAAGTGAAATTCGCCATTCATCCCGTTGCCGGCCGTATGCCCGGGCACATGAATGTATTGCTGGCGGAAGCCGATATTCCCTATGATCATGTCCTGGAAATGGACGAAATCAACCCGGAATTTGCGACGACGGATGTTGCCCTGGTCGTGGGCGCGAATGATGTGACCAACCCGGCGGCCAAGACGGATCCCTCCAGCCCGATCTACGGTATGCCGATTCTGGATGTGGCCAAGGCGCACAATGTGTATGTGATCAAGCGCTCCATGCGCCCTGGGTACTCCGGGGTGGAGAACTTGCTCTATTACCAGGACAACTGCTCATTGATTTTTGGTGACGCCAAGGATGTATGCGAGGGGATGGTGACGGCGCTCAAGGGCGGGGGGCATTGAGCGCCGCTGGTCTTTTGAAAGCCCAAGGCTGATCATGATGCGCGAGGATTCCCTTGACATATGTCAAGGGAAGCGGGAATTGGCTTGATTTACATCAAGTGTTTCTGTATATAATCATGCTAACAATTTAACATTGGTTCGCATATCGCTTCTTGGCGGAATTGATAACGGATGGCCGCAGGATGACAAGCAGGCCGCGATAATTGTAGTCAGGAGGATGCGCCATGACGGTGGCCGTTGCTCTTTACTCGGTTTTTCGGGAAAAGAGGTCGATTGACAGGGTTTACGGCATCGCATGGATTAGGAGGAGTACACAGTCGCTCCGGGCGGAACAGGTGGAAATTCTGGTGAAAGCCTGGGGGTATAAGAACTGTATAATGGATTCTACAACCGGCGGTTTGCCGGTTTTTTTTTGCCTTCGAAATGTCAGCGACAGCTGCTGTGGAAAATCCTGCCTGCCGGCTTGCGGACTGCGTTGGATCCACCGGCTTTAGAACGTCTAAAGTGGGGTGGCCTGCCTTGCCGCGAACCGGCAGGCGACGACTGAATATGATATAGATTGGCGCCGGGTGAATAATTTCTTGCCTTCTCCATCATCTGGCTTTCTCTAGCTGCGCCGCCATGTGCAGAAAGTTTTTCAGCCGTGCGGGATGGATGGCCCCGGCATTGCTGGCTTCGGTCAGTGCGCAACCGGGTTCGCTGCGGTGTGTGCAGTTGCTGAACCGGCATTTCCCCAGAAAAGGCGCAAATTCCCGAAACCCCGCTTCCAGTTGCCTGCGGCTGATCTTCCCCAGGCGGAAGCTGCGTACGCCGGGGGAGTCAATGATTTCTCCTCCGTTCGCCAGGAAATGCAAAGTGGCGACGGAGGTGGTATGACGGCCAAGGCCGCTGGCCTTGGAGAGTTCGCCAATGGTTTCCTCCCGATGAGGAATCAAGGCGTTGATCAGGGAAGATTTTCCTACACCGGACTGGCCGACCAGAATGCTGGTTTCTCCGTGCAGCCGCTCCATCAGGGGCTCCAGGCCGTGTTCCCTGCGGGCGCTCACGCCCGCCAGGGGATAACCGATTTCTTCATAGTAGGCATGTTGTTGCTGAAATTCCCGCCATGTTTCTGCTTCGAGCAGATCCGCCTTGTTGAGGGTGATCAGCGCTTTGACACCAATGAGTTCGGCGGCCACCAGGTATTGATCGGTAAGGTAGCCCGTAGGAGCGGGCTTGGGTGCCAACACCACGATAAGCTGGGTGATGTTGGCCGCCAGGGGCTTGTTCCTGCCGCTGTAGTCGGGGCGTGACAAGACAGTGTTTCTGGGAAGTAGTGAGATGACCACCCCCTGATCATCGCTCGCCACCTGCCACAGCACCCGGTCGCCGCAGACGATCTCCCCGAGGGTTTGCCGAAACAGGCAGTGATGGTCTTTTCCTTCTTCGTCCTGAACCAGAAGATGTTGCCCGTGCCTGCTGATTACCCGCCCGGGAAGGATGTTGCTGCTCCCGGAAGCGAGCAAGGCCTGCTCAACCTGTTTCGAAAGCCGTTTGCGCCGCTCGTCCTGTTGCCGGGCGATGCGTTGACGCTGTTTCCTGGTGAGCCGCCTTTGGGCCATTAGCCGGACTTATTTGTCGAAGTGATAGTAGTTTTCATTCAGGTAATCGGTAAGGGACTGGATTTCAGTCTCGAACAGTTTTTTTCCAAGGTTTGCATCACACATGCGCACCTGGGATGCCAGACGGGGCAGGGAGTCGATGCGACGTTTTTTGCGGGTATAGATATTGCTGTCATGACATCCGGTGCAGTTTTGTTGATGGAATTTTCCCGCCTGAAATTCCTCGCCCGCCAGGCCGGCTGTGCTGAAGATCAAGGTCAGGGTGGCGAATAGCAGTGGCAATCTCATCAATGTGAACCTGTCTGGTAATGGTTACTCGAGTTTAGAGGATAAGTGGGCAATACGCACGGCGGCAGGAGGGTGGCTGTGGTGAAATGCGGAATACAGGGGGTCGGGGGTGAGGGTGTCGGCATTGTCCCGGTACAGTTTCACCAGGCCGCTGATGAGTGCGGCGGCGCTGGATTGTTGTGCGGCATAGCTGTCTGCCTCAAACTCGTGCTTGCGTGACCATGCGGTAAAGAATGGCGTAATAAATGTGGTGAACGCAGGCGTTGCCAGCAGAAACAATGCCAGCGCCATGGCGTGGCTCTGCGTTGTTGCGCCCAACCCCTGGAAAAACCATTCCTGCTGCATTAGCCAGTTGAGCAGGGCCAGCCCCAACAGGGAGACAGTGGCCATGTACAACATCCTCTTTAATACATGGCGATGTTTGAAATGCCCGAGCTCATGGGCGAGTACTGCCTCGATTTCGTCTGCTTCCAGGCCATCCAGCAGGGTGTCGAAAAATACGATGCGTTTGCTCTTGCCAAAACCGCTGAAATAGGCGTTGCCATGGCTTGAGCGTCTGGAGCCATCCATGACAAACATGCCCTTGCTGTGAAAACCACAGCGTTGCAACAGTTTCTCCAGGCGCTTCTTCAAGGCCGGATCCTGCAAGGGGCTGAATTTGTTGAACATGGGGGCGATGATGAGGGGATAGATCCAGCTCAGGAGCAGGGTGAATCCCGTCAGCACCATCCAGGCCCAGAGCCACCAGCCATTTCCTGTCTGCGCCATCAGCCACAGGATGCTGGCCACCAGAGGCGTGGTGATCGCCAGCATCAGCATCAGTTGCAGGAGCTGATCGATGAGGAAGCGCCGGAGGGTGGTGCGGTTGAAGCCGTATTTTTCCTCGATAATGAAGGTGCGCCAGGCGCTTAGCGGCAGCTCCAGCAGGGTGGACAGGCCAAGCACGGACAGCAGCAGGCCAACGCCCCGCCACAGCTCGCTGACTGGAACGGTTTGCCACAGCCCGTATAACCAATTCAATCCGCCGCCGAGGGTGAAGGCCAGCAGCAAAATCACGCCGAACAGCAGGTTGGCCCCCTCCAGATAAATGTTCGCCAGGGTATAGCTGGCGGCTTTCTGGTGTTGCTGCAGGGGGATTTTTTCGGCAAAGGTGGCGGGCACCTGGTTGCGGTGGTCGCGTACCGAGCGGGCCTGCCGTCCCAGCAGCCAAAGTTCCAGCAGCAATCCACCGAAAACGGCCAGGAGGAATATCCAGGTAAAGTTGTTCATGTACCGGCAGCGGAAGGCAAAAGATATATTTTACGCATTCCTTTGCAAGCATGCCGTAAAATAAACCTACTGACATTCAATAGCAGGATCCAATCATGCCCCTTTCACCAAGCCATCTGATCTGGATCGATCTGGAAATGACCGGGCTGGATACAGACAACGACCGGATCATTGAAATCGCCACCATTGTCACTGATGCGGAATTGAATATCCTGGCCGAAGGGCCGGAGCTGGCGATTTTCCAGCCGGAGGAAGTGCTCGCCGGCATGGATGAATGGAACACCCGCCAGCATGGCGAGTCCGGATTGGTGGAGCGGGTCAGAAACAGTGAATACGATGCCCCGCGGGCAGCAGCGCAAACCCTGGCTTTTCTGCAGGACTGGGTGCCGCCGGGCGCTTCTCCCATGTGCGGCAACAGTATTTGTCAGGACCGGCGTTTCATGGCGCGTCTGATGCCCGAACTGGAGCAGTATTTTCACTACCGCAACCTGGACGTGAGCACTCTCAAGGAGCTGGCCAGACGCTGGTCACCGGGGCTGGCTGAAGGCTTCAGCAAGCAGGGATCGCATCGCGCCATGGACGATATACGGGAGTCCATTGCCGAGCTGGCGTATTACCGGGAGCATTTTATTCGGGTTTGATTTGGCTTCGATCAGGGCTTGTCGCTGCCGGCTTCCTTGGCTTGCGCTTCAATATTTTCCTGGGCTGTTTCCCCATCTTCGTCTTCCAGACCGACGACATTCAGGACTTGTTCAAACAGTGTCTTGCGGGGTGGTTGCCAGTCGGGGACGGGGATGATGGTTTTCGGGTTCTTGAGGGCGCCTTCGCCCTGGATCGGGGGCAGGGGCTGGTAGTCACCGACGATGCGTACCAGAAGATCATCCTCAAAATACAGGGTCAGGCGTTTTTCCAGTTCGATATGGCCGATGCCCATGCCGTAATAGTAGTCCCAGCGGTTGTCGTGAAAGATGTCCTGGATCAGGGCGGTGCCCATTACCAGTTGCACCTGTTTCTTGTGCATTCCGGGGCGAAGCTGGTTTACGTTGTCCTGGGTGATGAGGTTTCCCTGGATGATCTGGGGGCGATAGACAAAAGGCAGTTT
>JAMOMB010000123.1 GCA_027068795.1 Sedimenticola sp.
TCGATATTGATGCTGCTGCAAGCGCTCAGGCTTGCGCTCAGGGCAACAGAAATGAGAAGCTTACGCATTGGCGTCCCGTGTAGGCTGAAATAGGTTCAGGCGCACATGATAACGGATTCCGCCACCAGCGGCATCTGAATTGGAGATTGAAACGGTATGGATCAGCAGACGATTCGCAAGGCCGGCTTGAAAGTGACCCTGCCCAGGATGAAGATTCTGGAGATCCTGGAGGAAAACGCCCAGCGGCATATGACTGCGGAGGAGGTCTACAAGGAACTTCTGCTGCGGGACGAGGAAATCGGCCTGGCCACGGTGTATCGGGTGCTTACCCAGTTCGAGGCGGCCGGCCTGGCGGAACGCCATCATTTCGAGGGCGGCCAGGCGGTGTTCGAGCTGAACCGGGGGGAGCATCACGATCACATCGTCTGCATTACTTGTGGCAAGGTGGAGGAATTCGTGGATGAAACCATTGAAAAAAGCCAGGCGAAAATCGCCCGGAGGCATGGTTTCAGGATTGCCGATCATTCCTTGATCTTGTATGGCGAATGCGACAATCCGGAATGTCCCAACCGTCCGAAGTGATCAGCTCCTGACCATTTCCCTGGCGTGGGCCAGGCTTTGCTTGGTGATGTTGGCGCCGCCGAGCATGCGGGCGATTTCCTCGATCTTCTGTTTTTCGTCCAGGGGGATGATGCGCGTTTCCGTGGTTTTCCCCTTGGTGTTCTTGCTGACCCGCAAATGCCGGTCGGCCTGGGATGCAACCTGGGGCAGGTGGGTAACGCACAACACCTGGCTTTGTGTTCCCAGCCGTCTGAGGAGCTTTCCTACGGTTTCGGCAGTGGCGCCGCCGATGCCGGCATCCACTTCATCGAAAATCATGGTGGGGATCTGGCTGCAATTGGCGGTGGCGACCTGGATTGCCAGGCTGATGCGGGAAAGCTCGCCGCCCGAGGCAACCTGAACCAGGGGCGCAAGGGGCTGGCCGGGGTTGGTGCTGACCAGGAAAGTGACCTGATCCGCGCCGCTGGCGCTGATCCGCGCTTCCGGCAAGGGAGCGATATCCACCGTGAACACGCCGCCTTTCAAACCCAGTTGCTGCATGCTTTCGGTGATGGTTTTTTCCAGTCTGGCTGCTGCCTTGCTGCGGCTTTTGCCAAGTTTTTCCGCAGCGGCATGAGTGGCTTTCTCCAGATCCCGAACTTCCTGCTCCCGTTGCGCCAGGGTGATGTCGGCGTTCTCCAGGGCTTCCATTTCCGCGCACAGCTTGTCCAGCAGTTCCGGTAGCGCCTTGGGGGGAATGCGGTGCTTGCGCGCCAGTTCGTGAATCTCCCCCAACCGTTGGTCGATTTCCTCCAGCAATTGGGGGTTGGATTCAATGCGGCTGACGGAATCCTGCAGCAGGCTGACGGCTTCTTCCACCTGGATTCTGGCGCTGTCCAGCAGTTCGGCGGCAGGTTGCAGTTGTTTGTCCAGACCGACCAGCTGTTCCAGCCGCACACAGGCGCGGGCCAGACCGGGTTGGGTTCCCTGCTCATCATCGAATAGCTGCTGGATCAAGGCCGCAAGGTCGCTTCCCAGCTGGTCGGCATGGGCCAGTTGCCGCTGCTTTGCGGCCAATTCGTCCAGTTCTCCCGTCTGCAACTGCAGCTGCCTGAGTTCGTCGGTCTGAAATTGCAGGTAGTCCAGGCGTTGCGCCCGGTCCAGTGACTGGCGCTGCAACTCCTGCAGCTGCTGTTGCTTGCGCCGGTATTCCTGGTAGACCTGGCGCATTTTTGCAACGAGTGCCCCGTGGCCGGCATAGGCGTCCAGCAAATCGCGTTGTGCGCTGGGTTTCATCAGCAGCTGATGTTGATGCTGGCCATGGATGCTGACCAGTTTGCTTCCCAGTTCCGCCAGCAGGGCGGCGGGAACGGGACGGTTGTTGATGAATGCGCGGGAACGTCCCTGGCGCACCAGGATGCGGCGAACGATGCATTCTTCTTCGCTGTCCAGGGCGTTGTCCTGCAACCATTGTTTGATTTCGGCAGCATCGCCGAGGTCGAATTCGGCATTGATTTCCGCCTGGTCGCAGCCGCTGCGGATCATATTCTTGTCAGCCTTGCCGCCCAGCGCCAGCCCCAGGGCGTCGATGAGAACGGATTTTCCCGCGCCGGTTTCTCCGGTAAGCGCGGTCATGCCGGCGCCCAGTTCCAGGGAAAGTTCGCGCACGATCACCAGATCCTTGACCTGGATGTGTTGCAACATGGCCATGGTCAGGGGTGCCCCCCCCAGCCCAGCTTGGCGCGCAACAGATCGAAGTGATCATGATCCACGGGATGGAACAGACGTATGGGTCTGGGGTATTTGCGCACCGACAATTGCTCTCCCGGCTCCAGGCTCAGGCTGGACTGGCCGTCACAGGTTATGCGAACATGCCTGGTGTCGGTGCGCCCGCTGGTTTCTATGCAGATTTCACTGTCGCCGTGGACGACGATGGGCCGGTTGCTGAGGCGGTGCGGGCAGATGGGCACCAGGGCGATGGCGTCCAGGCTGGGTTCCAGCAAGGGGCCGCCACCGGACAGGGCGTAGGCCGTGGAGCCGGTGGGGGTGGAGATGATGATGCCGTCGGAGCGCTGGGAATCGACGTAACGGCCATTGATGCGTGTTTCGAACTCGATCATGCGGGCGCTGTTCCATTTGTGCAGTACCACGTCATTGAGCGCCAGTTGCCGTTGCGCGTCACCAATGCGGGCTTCGAGAAGAAATCGCTGATCTTCGATATAATCCCCCCGCAGAATGGCGGTGAGGGCCTCCACCATGCGTTCCGGTGATATATCCACCAGAAAGCCCAGTCTTCCCAGATTGATGCCCACCAGGGGAGTATCCTCATCAGCGATTTCCCTTGCGGCGTTGAGAAGGCTGCCGTCGCCGCCGACAACAATGGCCAGGTCGCAGATCCGCGCCAGTTCCGCCTTGGATGGCAGGTAGTCCTTTTGCTCCAGGGCCAGGGCCGCGCTTCTTGCAAGAGAAACTTTCAGACCCATATCAATAAGGAATCGGTGAAGTTTCCGCAAGGTGGGGGCAAGACTGGCGTCCCCGGGCTTGGCGATCAGGCCGATGTGTTGGAATCTGCTGTCGAAATCAGGCAATGCACTGTCGGTCGAATGGTCAAGAATGTAGTACAAGATAACATTCATCAGAAAAAATGAAAGGGCCAGGGCGGTTGGCGATATAATTCGCCCGGAAATTCAGGTTGTATGACGGGAATGCAGAACGAACAGACACTCAATGAGCGCGCCCAGCACTTCCTGAAAGTGCTGATCGAAAGGTATATCCGTGACGGGCAGCCGGTGGGTTCGCGCACCCTGGCGAAAGATGCTGCCGTGGATCTCAGTCCTGCCACCATTCGCAATGTAATGGCGGACCTCGAAGAACAGGGGTTGATTACCTCGCCCCATACTTCCGCCGGGCGGGTGCCCACGGTAAACGGTTACCGCCTGTTTGTGGATTCGCTGATTTCCCTGCAGCCCGTGGATCAGCATTCCATCAAACGGCTGCATGAAGAGCTGGAAGAGAAAGAGGCGCCCCAGAACCTGGTGGAAACCGCCTCGCGGTTTCTCTCCGGGCTGACGCATATGGCCGGTGTGGTGATGATTCCCCGCCATGATCAGATTGTCATCCGCGAGTTGCAGTTCGTGCATCTGTCCGATAGCCGGGTGCTGGCGATTCTGGTCACCAGCCAGGGGGAGGTGCTGAATCGCATCGTGGAAACCGCCCGGCTGTTTACCCGCAGTGAGCTGGAGCAGGCCAGCCGCATTATCAATGCCCATTACAGCGGACTGGAGTTGGAGGCCATCAAGCGCAAGATCGTGGGGGAAATGGAAGCGCACCAGCAGGATATGGACAGGCTGATGCGCGAAGCCCTGGTGATTGCCGACAAGGCGCTGCAGGAAGATGAAGAAGAACAGGATTATGTGGTGTCCGGTCAGACCAATCTCATGGATTTTGACGAGTTGGCGCAGCTGGATCGCATAAAAATGATGTTTGACGCCTTTTCCGAGAAGCAGGAGATCCTGCACTTGCTGGACCGCTGCAGCCAGGCGCAAGGCGTACAGCTGTTCATTGGCGAAGAATCGGGCTACGGCCCCCTGGAGAAGTGCAGTGTGGTCACGGCTCCCTACGAGATGGACAATACGGTGGTTGGCGTACTCGGGGTGATCGGCCCGACCCGCATGGCCTATGACCGGGTGATTCCCATTGTGGACATCACCGCAAAAATGTTGGGAGCCGCCTTGAAATCGGTCTGAAGCGGCCCTATTTTCCCCACATATCAATATTTCAGCCTTTTTTGCCTGCATGTGCGGGAAGAAGGTTTTTTTGACATGAATTTGCTGGCAAGAGGTATATATCCAGATGGACAAAGAGCAGGAATATAGCGCAGAGGAGCTAAGCGAAACCGCCAAACCGGGCGAAGACAACCAGGAGGATCTGTCCCCCGAGAAGCTGGGGCGGCTCCTGGAAGATGCGCGCAACAAGGCGGATGAACACTGGGATCAGGTTGTCCGTACCCGCGCCGAACTGGACAACCTCAAGAAACGCCACCAGCGGGAACTGGAAAATGCGCACAAATATGGTCTGGAAAGGTTTGTCGGGGAATTGCTGGGGGTCTGGGACAGCCTGGAGCTGGGCTACAATGCCGCCCGGGAAAACCATGATGTGGAAAAACTCCTGGAAGGCACGGAGCTCACGCTGAAGATGCTTACGGATGCCATGAACAAGTTCGGAGTGGAGCAAATCGATCCCCAGGGCGAGACCTTCGACCCGGAACTGCACCAGGCCATGAGCATGGTGCCCACGGATGAAGTGCCGCCGAATACGGTGGTGAATGTGGTGCAAAAGGGCTATTTGCTCAACGGGCGCCTGGTGCGACCGGCCATGGTGATGGTATCCCAGGCGCCAACATCTTGAATTTCGGATAACTGCCCCCATCTGGGTAAGCAGCAACAATTAGAACTGTAACTAACGAATTTATAACGGAGAAACACAAATGGGCAGAATTATCGGCATCGATTTGGGTACAACCAATTCCTGTGTCGCCGTAATGGAGGGCGATCAGCCAAAGGTTATCGAAAATTCCGAGGGTGACCGCACCACGCCTTCCGTGGTGGCCTTTACCCAGGAAGGAGAGGTGCTGGTCGGCCAGTCCGCGAAGCGCCAGGCGGTCACCAATCCCCACAATACCCTGTTTGCCATCAAACGCCTCATTGGACGCAAATTCGATGATGAGGTGGTGCAGCGTGATATCGAAATGGTGCCCTACAAGATCGTCAAGGCGGACAACGGTGATGCCTGGGTGGAAGTCAATGGCAAGAAAATGGCTCCGCCGGAAGTATCCGCCAAGGTGCTGCAGAAAATGAAGAAGACCGCGGAAGATTACCTGGGCGAAGAAGTTACCGAAGCGGTCATTACCGTGCCCGCCTACTTCAACGACTCCCAGCGCCAGGCGACGAAGGATGCCGGGCGCATCGCCGGCCTGGACGTGAAGCGCATCATCAACGAGCCTACGGCGGCGGCGCTGGCCTACGGTATGGACAAAACCAGTGGTGACAAGAAGCTGGCCGTGTACGATCTCGGGGGCGGCACCTTCGACGTATCCATTATTGAAATTGCGGAAGTCGATGGCGAGCACCAGTTCGAGGTGTTGTCCACCAATGGCGATACCTTCCTGGGCGGGGAGGATTTCGATATGCGTGTTATCGATTTCCTCGTCGAGTCCTTCAAGAATGAACAGGGCGTGGATCTGCGCAATGATCCCTTGGCCTTGCAGCGTCTGAAAGAGGCGGCGGAAAAGGCCAAGATCGAGTTGTCCTCCGCCCAGCAGACCGACATCAATCTGCCGTATATTACCGCAGACGCCAGCGGCCCCAAGCACATGAACGTCAAACTCACCCGCTCCAAGCTGGAATCCCTGGTGGAAGAGCTGGTGGAAAAGACGATTGAACCCTGCAAGGTGGCGCTGAAGGATGCTGGTCTGTCCGCGTCCGATATTGATGACGTGATTCTCGTGGGCGGCCAGACCCGCATGCCCAAGGTGCAGGAGACCGTGGAGAAGTTCTTCGGCAAAGCGCCGCGCAAGGACATCAACCCCGATGAGGCGGTAGCCATTGGCGCGGCCATCCAGGGTGGCGTACTTGCCGGTGATGTGAAAGACGTGCTGTTGCTGGATGTTACCCCCTTGTCCCTGGGCATCGAAACCATGGGTGGCGTAATGACCAAGCTCATCGAGAAGAACACCACCATTCCGACCACGGCGTCCCAGGTGTTCTCTACTGCGGATGACAACCAGGCAGCGGTTACCGTGCATGTCCTCCAGGGCGAGCGGGAAATGGCTTCGGCCAACAAGTCCCTGGGTCGCTTCGACCTGACGGATATTCCCCCCGCGCCGCGTGGAGTGCCGCAAATCGAGGTAACTTTCGATATCGACGCCAACGGCATTCTCAATGTGTCTGCCAAGGACAAGGCCACGGGCAAGGAGCAAAGCATCAAGATCACCGCTTCTTCCGGTTTGAGCGAGGAGGAGATCGAAAAAATGGTGAAAGACGCCGAAGCCCATGCCGAAGAAGACAAGAAATTCCACGAGATGGTGGATGCGCGCAACCAGGCAGACGCCCTGTTGCATGCCACCAAAAAGTCCCTGGAAGAAATGGGTGACAAGGTCGATGGCGCGGAAAGGGCCAATATCGAGAGCCTGATGAAGGAACTCGAAGAGGCGATGAAAGGCGACAGCAAAACCGCTATCGAAGCCAAGACCAAGGCCCTGGCGGAAGCCTCGGGCAAGTTGGCGGAGCGCATGTATCAGCAAGGCGAAGGAGAAGCTGGCGCCGGTGGCGCCCAGCCGGAAGGAGCGGGAGCCAGGCAGAAATCCAATGCCGATGATGATGTGGTCGATGCCGAATTTGAAGAAGTTGACGACAAGAAGTAAGACCCCAGGCTGGTCTTTTTGAAAAGCCGGGAGCAGTTTTGCTGCTCCCGGATTTTTGCGTTTTGCTTGCCCTGTTCTTTTCGGGAAAAGCATTCTCTGACAGGATGAATCATGTCCAAACGTGATTACTATGAAGTGCTGGGGGTGAGCCGCACGGCTACCAGCGTTGAAATAAAAAAGGCCTATCGCAAACTGGCGATGAAGTACCATCCTGACCGGAATTCCGGGGAAGATGGCGAACAGGCCGAAATCAAGTTCAAGGAAGCCAAGCAGGCCTACGAAGTGCTTTCCGATGACCAGAAGCGCGCCGCCTATGACCAGTTTGGTCATGCGGGTGTGGAGGGCGCCTCCGGCATGGGAGGCGGGTCCGGAGGCTTCGGCGGCGCCGGAGGCAGCTTCAGCGATATTTTCGGTGATGTGTTTGGCGATATCTTTGGTGGCGGTCGTGGCGCGCACCGCCATCAACGCGGCGCTGACATGGGGTACAATCTCGAGCTTTCCCTGGAGGACGCAGTCAGGGGAACCACGGTAAAGATCCGGGTGCCGGCGCAAGTGGTTTGTGACGCCTGTGGCGGCAGCGGCGCCAGAAAAGGCACTTCGCCAAAAGCCTGCAGCACCTGTGGCGGCAGTGGCCAGGTGCGCATGCAGCAAGGATTCTTCATCGCGCAGCAAACCTGTCCCACCTGTCATGGACGGGGCGTGCAGATTGACGATCCCTGCCAGGCCTGCCATGGGCAGGGAAGGATTCAGAAGCACAAGACACTTTCGGTGAAGGTGCCCGCAGGGGTGGATTCCGGTGACAGAATCCGTCTTGCCGGAGAAGGCGAGGCAGGGGAAAACGGTGGCCCTGCCGGGGATCTCTATGTGCAGATCCATGTCAAACCGCACCCGATTTTTGAGCGGGATGACGCCAATCTCTATTGTGAAGTGCCCATTCCCTTTACTACCGCAGCTCTTGGTGGAGAGCTGGAGGTGCCCACCCTGGAGGGCAAGGTCAAGCTCAAGGTGCCCGCGGGGACGCAGACCGGCAAACTGTTCCGTATTCGGGGCAAGGGCATCAAGCCCGTGCGCGGTGGGGCGGTAGGGGATTTGCTGTGTAAAGTGGTGGTGGAGACGCCGATCAACCTCAATGACGAACAAAAAGAGCTGTTGCAGCAGCTGGATGAGTCCCTGCGTGGCGGGGGACGCAAGCACAGCCCCAATGCCAGCTCCTGGCTGGATGGCGTAAAGAGCTTTTTCAAAGAAATGGGATTCTGATCCCCGGGGTAAGACAATGATTCGAGTAGCAGTGGTCGGCGCTGCCGGCAGAATGGGAAAGGCGCTGATTCAGGCGGTGCATGACGCCACCGGCCTTGTCCTGGCGGTGGCGACGGAAACCCCCGAATCTTCCCTGATTGGCGCGGATGCGGGGGAGGTCGCCGGCGTTGGCAAACTGGGCGTCGCCATTGCTGCGGATCTGGCGGGTTCTCATGAGCAATTCGATGTGGTGATCGACTTCAGCCGTCCGGAAGCCAGCATGCGGCATCTGGCCATCTGCCGGGAGCATGGCAAGCAGCTGGTGATTGGCACCACCGGCTTCACCGAGGAGCAAAAAAAGCAGATCACTGCTGCTGCGGCAGACATTGCCATCGTGTTTGCACCGAATATGAGCGTCGGCGTCAACCTTTGCTTCAAGTTGCTGGAAATTGCGGCACAGGTGATGGGAGACGATGCAGACATCGAAATTATTGAAGCCCACCACCGCCACAAGATCGATGCGCCTTCCGGCACGGCGATTCGCATGGGCGAAGTGGTGGCGGGGGTTTTGGGGCGCAATCTCGACGAAGTGGCGGTGTATGGGCGCCACGGGATCACCGGGGAAAGGGACAGAAAAACCATTGGTTTCGAAACCATTCGCGCCGGCGATGTGGTGGGTGAACATAGCGTCTGGTTTGCCACAGAGGGTGAGCGGGTGGAAATTGCGGTGAAGTCCTCCAGCCGCATGACCTACGCCAATGGTTCCGCCAGAGCGGTTTTGTGGCTGAAGGACAAGTCCTGCGGCCTGTTCGATATGCAGGACGTGCTTGGCCTGCGCTGAACGCCGATACCAGGGCAATACCTTGTAAGGAGTATGGTATTCGCCCTTATGCCAATCATTTCCCTACTAACGCTTTCAGCCATGAGCTATCATAAAGAGCTATTCAAATAGCGCTGGAGGCCCGGATTGCCAAAGCCAATCAAACTTGTTTCTGCTGGGCGCTTTCAACGGCCTGTTGCTGCTGGCCGGGCTGCGGCACAACAACCATATGGTTGCGCCATCAACCGCGGATCATGGGATAAAGGATAGATACGGCATGCTGGATCTTCTCTGGATATTGTTGCCCGTTGCCGCCGCCTCCGGCTGGTGGGCGGCGCGGCGCAGCATGGGCAGAAGCCGTGAAGATACGGAATGTCTGACCACCCCGGCCTACTTCCGTGGCCTGAACTATCTGCTGAACGAAGAGCCGGACAAGGCGATAGACGTATTCGTGCAGTTGCTGGAAGTGGACAGCGAAACCGTGGAAACCCATCTTGCCCTGGGCAGCCTGTTTCGCCGCCGGGGTGAAGTGGAACGGGCCATCCGCATTCATCAGAACCTCATTGCCCGGCCGGCACTGGGGGAGGATCAACGGGCGCAGGCGCTACTGGAACTGGGCATGGATTATATGCGGGCGGGCCTGTATGACCGCGCGGAAAACCTTTTCCTGGAACTCAAGGAAATGAAATTGCATGTGCGCAAGGCGCTGCAAAACCTGCTCATCGTCTATCAACAGGAAAAGGACTGGCAATCCTGCCTGGAAACAGCCCGGGAGCTGGAATCCCTGGCAAACGATCCCTTGACGCTGGAGCGTTCCCATTTCTACTGTGAGCTGGCGGAAGAGGCATTGCGCAAGGGTGAGAAGGAAGACGCCGAAAAATTTCTGGAAAAAGCCGCTTCCGTGGATGCGCACAGTGTGCGCCCCCTGCACATGCAGGCGCAGCTGGCCGCGCAGCAGGGAGACTGCAAGGCGGCAATCCGGCTTTTGCACCAGGCGGTGGAGAAGGACCGGGATTTTCTGCCGGAAGTGCTGGGCGACCTGATGAAATGCTACCGGAGGCTTGGGGATCTGCCGGCGCTACAGTCCTACCTTGAACAGTTTCTTGGTGACGGAATGGATGTGGCGGTCGCTTTGGCCATCACGGAAATCATCACCGAAACGGAAGATGAAGCGGCGGCGAGAGCCTTCCTCAGCAAGCAAATGCATTCGCACCCAACCCTGAAAGGCTTGCTGCGTCTCATCGAACTGAACGCTTCCCTGCCGGATGTACAGGCCGAACAGATGCTGGTGAGCATGAAAACCCATGTGGAACAGCTGTTGGCGGAGCGGCCAGCCTATCAATGCAGCAAATGTGGCTTTGTTGCGAACACCCTGCACTGGCAATGCCCCAGTTGCCGCAGTTGGGGCAGCATCCGCCGCAAATCAGAACCAGAGGAGAAGCAATCATGAGCGCCAGCCCGGTTATCGTCGCACTGGATTTTCCTGACCAGGAAAGCGCCATGGCCCTGGTGGATCGCCTGCATCCATCCTTGTGCCGCTTGAAGGTGGGGAAGGAGTTGTTTACCCGCCTGGGTCCCGCTTTCGTGGAAAAACTGGTTGCCGCGGGCTACGATGTTTTTCTGGATCTGAAATTTCATGATATTCCCAACACGGTAGCGGCAGCCTGTGATGCGGCTGCGGATCTGGGAGTGTGGATGATGAACCTGCATGCTTGCGGCGGGCGCAAGATGATGGAAACGGCGTCCGCTCGCCTGGCGGGCAAGGCGCACCGGCCCAAACTGATTGCAGTGACCATACTCACCAGCCTGGGTGAGGAAGACATTCAAGAGATCGGTTTTCACGGCACGGCTGCAGAGAACGTACTGCGCCTGGCTGCGCTGACAGAATCCTCCGGCCTGGATGGCGTGGTTTGCTCACCCCGGGAGGCGGCGGCCCTGCGCGCCCGGGCGGGTGATGATTTCTTGCTGGTGACGCCGGGGGTGCGCCCGGCAAGGGCCGCCCTGGATGACCAGAAGCGGGTGATGACGCCAGCGGACGCCATGCGGGCCGGCGCCAGCTACCTGGTGATTGGCCGTCCCGTGACCGCCGCATCGGATCCATTGCAGGCCCTGAAGGATATCAACGCATCCCTGCAACTGCAGCCATCTTGAGCCGTATATTGAAAATCAGGTGTAATATACGGAAAATAAAGTGAAAAGCTATTTTTCTTTTTCCTTTCCCCCTGGGCTCGACATGGTAAAAATTACTGCATCCATAAAGAAAAACTAGGGGCGGCGGAGCACGGCATCTGTTAGTTTTACGAAAATTTTATTTGGGGAAGCGCTGAACGCCTCTGCCCGCGTCATTCCGGCGTATGCCGGAATCCGGCAGTATCCGGGCATGATATTCCGGCTTGCGCCGGGACGACGGCCTGATCAGAGCTTCCTTTGGATATCGTTGATTCCCAGGCAAGGTTCAATGATGAATTCGGCCAACCCAACCTCCAGGAGATTGCCGCATGATCAAACCCATTGGCTCTGATACCCTGCTTCCGCTGTTTGTATACGACCCGGAGAAGCATGATGCTTTGATGAAAGAAGCGGAAAGCCTGCCTTCCGTCACCATCACCTCTCCTGCGGCGGGAAACGCCGTCATGCTCGGCGGTGGCTATTTCACCCCCCTGAAGGGGTTCATGAACCTGGCTGACGCCATGGGCGCGGCGGAGAACATGACCCTCACCGACGGCTCGTTCTTCCCGGTTCCGGTGCTGAACATGATCGATGATGCCGCGGTAGCCGCGATTGATGATGCCCCGCGCATAGCCTTGCGTGATCCGAATGTGGAAGGTAACCCGGTGCTGGCCATCATGGATGTGGAAAATATCGAGAAGGTCAGCGAAGAACAGATGGCTGCCATGCGTGACAAGGTGTACCGCACCGACGATCCCGAGCATCCTGGCGTAGCCGCCTTCATGTCCCAGGGACGCAACGCGGTTTCCGGCCCCATCCAGGTGCTGAACTTCTCCTATTTCCAGATGGATT
>JAMOMB010000124.1 GCA_027068795.1 Sedimenticola sp.
CTCGCCGATGAGGCTGCCGTAGTTGCGCCGCACATAGTTGATGATGGCTTCGTCGAACTTGTCGCCGCCGATGCGGGTGGAGTTGGCGTAGACGATGCCGTTCAGGGAGATGATGGCGACCTCGGAAGTGCCGCCGCCGATATCCAGGATCATGGAGCCACGGGCTTCATCGACGGGCAGACTGGCGCCGATGGCCGCCGCCATGGGCTCTTCAATAAGGTATACCTCCCGGGCGCCGGCGCCGGCGGCGGATTCCTTGATTGCCCGGCGCTCTACCTGGGTGGAGCCGCAGGGAACGCAGATCAGCACTCGCGGGCTGGGGCGGATCAAGCGCGATTCATGCACCTTGTGGATGAAATACTGCAGCATTTTTTCCGTCACGGTGAAATCGGCGATTACGCCGTCTTTCATGGGGCGGATGGCGGTGATATTGGCCGGGGTACGGCCCAGCATCTTTTTCGCGTCCTCCCCCACTGCCGCGACGGCCTTCATCCCTCGCCCCCGGTCTTCACGGATGGCGACCACCGAAGGCTCGTTGAGCACGATGCCGCGATCACGGGCGTAAATCAGGGTGTTGGCCGTGCCCAGGTCAATGGACAGATCATTGGAGAAAAAACCGCGAAGACGTCTGAAAAGCATCGAGTAGATCCGTTATCCCGGGCTGCTTGCCGGTACTGAGTTGGAGGGAGTGACCGACAGGACAACCACGGCCTTTCCCGATTCAAGAGCGGTAATCTATCAACTGGAGCCACCTTTCGGCAAGGGTTGTATTCCGCCAGCGCCACCCCTGCCTTGTGACAGGGTTCGTAGTCCCTTGATTTGCCGTTGATAATCAGTGGTTTTTGAAGATTTCGCCGTGCCGCTTTTTTTCCCTGACAGGTTTTTTCAGCCGGGTCCGGCGTGTAAATTCATCCCGATTTATGCTAGTTTTGCCTCCTTTGATGCACCGCCGTGGAAAAAGCATGGATCTGGAACCCGATGAAATAGAAAAAATCGCCCATCTGGCGCGTATTGCCGTTGCCGCTGACGAGATCGAGGCGTTGAATTCAGAGCTGTCCGGCATACTGGATCTGGTGGAGCGCATGGGGGAGCTGGACACCAGCGGCATCGTGCCCATGGCCCATCCCCTGGACATGCCTCAGCGCCTGCGCCCGGATGTGGTCACGGAAGAGAACCAGCGGGAAGCCTACCAGGCGGTGGCCCCCGCCACCGAGAACGGACTGTATCTCGTCCCCAGAGTGATCGAATGATGAGTGACTTGCACCTCCTGTCCATCGCCGAGCTGTCCGCCGGGCTGCGGGCCGGCGATTTCACCAGCGTGGAGCTTGCCCGTCACTTTCTGCAGCGCATCCAGCGCTTCGATGGTGAGCTGAATGCGGTGCTGACCCTGGCGGAAGAGCAGGCGCTGGAGCAGGCGAAAGCGGCGGATGCGCGCATCCGGGCGGGCGATGGCGGCCCGCTTACAGGCATTCCCCTGTTGCACAAGGATATTTTCTGCACCCGGGGCGTTCGAACCACTTGCGGCTCCCGCATGCTCGACAATTTCATCTCGCCCTATGACGCCACAGTGGTCTCCAAGCTGAAGGAAGCCGGCGTGGTAATGCTGGGCAAGACCAATATGGATGAGTTCGCCATGGGCTCTTCCAATGAAACCAGCTTCTACGGCCCGGTGAAGAACCCCTGGGACAGGGAGCGCGTTCCCGGCGGCTCCTCCGGCGGTTCCGCCGCCGCGGTGGCGGCGCGTTTGGCAGTGGCCGCCACGGGCACGGATACCGGCGGCTCCATCCGCCAGCCTGCGGCCCTGTGCGGCATCACCGGCCTCAAACCCACCTATGGCCGGGTGTCCCGCTACGGCATGATCGCCTTTGCCTCCAGCCTGGATCAGGCCGGCCCCATGACCCGCAGCGCGGAAGACGCCGCCCATTTGCTGGGGGCCATGGCGGGCTTTGACGAGCGGGACTCCAC
>JAMOMB010000125.1 GCA_027068795.1 Sedimenticola sp.
CCGCCCCATCCAGACCCTGGTGATCAACGGCGCGGAATGCGAACCCTATATCACCTGCGACGACCTGCTCATGCGCGAACAGGCGGATCGCATTGTGGAAGGCATCAAGATCCTGCTGCATGTGGTGGAAGCCGAAGAATGCCTGATCGGCATCGAGGACAACAAGCCGCAAGCCATCGCCGCCATGCAACAGGCGGTGGCGGAATCCGCTCTGCGGAATGTACAGGTGGTGCAGGTCGCCACCCGCTATCCCATGGGCGGGGAGAAACAGCTGGTCAAGGTGCTTACCGGCAAGGAAGTGCCTTCCCACGGCATTCCCGCGGAGATCGGCGTAATCTGCATCAATGTCGCCACCGCCGCCGCCGTAACCGATGCCGTGATTGCGGGGCGGCCGCTATTGAGCCGCCTGGTAACGGTTACAGGGGAAGGCGTTGCCAACCCCGGCAATCTGGAGGTGGCCTTCGGTACGCCTTTGTCTCAAGTCATCGCACACGCCGGCGGATATACCGATTTGGCCTACAAGCTGATTCTCGGCGGCCCCATGATGGGCTTCACCCTGGGCAACGACCAGGTGCCCGTGACCAAAGGCGCCAACTGCCTGTTGCTGGCCAGCAAGGAAGAAGCGCCCGACCCCGACAAGGCGCTGCCCTGCATTCGCTGCGGAAAATGCGTGGAAGTCTGCCCCGCGCAACTGCTGCCGCAACAGCTTTACTGGTATGCCCGGGCGAAAGACCTGGACAAGACCCGGGAATACAATCTTTTCGATTGCATCGAATGCGGCTGTTGCTCCTGGGTCTGCCCCTCCCATATTCCCCTGGTGCAGTACTACCGCTTCGCCAAGACCGAAACCTGGGCCATGGAAAAGGAAAAACAGCAGGCTGAAGAAGCCCGCCGCCGCCATGAAGCGCGAACAGAAAGGCTGGAGCGCCTGGAGCGGGAACGCAAGGCGCGGCTGCGGCAGAAAAAAGAGGCCTTGGAGAAGAAAACCGCAAGGGGCGCGGCGGATCCAAAAAAAGCCGCCATCGAGGCGGCCATGAAGCGCGTGGCCGAGAAAAAAGCCCGCCAATCCAGGGAAAACGAGGAGCGCTGATGGAATTTCCCGTACACACCTCCCCTTACGGGCAGCTGCCCAACAATGTCACCCGCCTCATGGGGCAGGTACTGCTGGCGCTGGTGCCCGGCATCATCGCCCTGGTGTATTACTTCGGCTGGGGCGTGCTCATCAACATCGGTATCGCCGTCACCACCGCCGTGGCGGCGGAAGCCGGCGTCCTGCGCCTGCGCAAACGCCCCATCCTACCCACGCTCATGGATTTGAGCGCAGTGGTGACGGCGGTGCTGCTGGCCATCGCCCTGCCGCCTCTTCTTCCCTGGTGGATGACGGTTCTGGGAGTGCTGTTCGCCATCATCATGGTCAAGCACCTGTATGGCGGCCTGGGCTACAACCCCTTCAATCCGGCCATGGCGGCCTATGCGCTGCTGCTGGTTTCCTTTCCCCTGTCCATGACCCGCTGGCTGCCGCCGGAAATGCTCAACCAGTATCCCCTGGACTTTCTGCAAAGCCTGACCATCATCTTTGGCGGGCGGTTTCCGGACAACCTCAGCTGGGACGCCATCACCAGCGCCACCCCCCTGGATGAAATGCGCACCCGGCTGGAAATGCACCAGACCATCAGCGAACTCTCCCAGAGCCCTCTCTGGGGCGATTTCGGTGGCCGGGGATGGGAATGGATCGGCAACTGGTTCCTCATTGGCGGACTGTTCCTGCTCTGGCGCAAGGTGATCAGCTGGCATATTCCGGTTGCCATGATCGCCGGGCTACTGCTCAGCGCCGGTATTTTCTGGATGATCGACCCTGAAGCCATGCCTTCCCCCGCCTTTCACCTGTTCAGCGGCGGCATGATGCTGGGCGCATTCTTCATCGCCACCGATCCGGTCACCGCCAGCACCACACCCAGGGGCCG
>JAMOMB010000126.1 GCA_027068795.1 Sedimenticola sp.
CACGAACTCGCCCTGGCGATAGAGAATTTCGATGGAACGGATTTCCAGGCGGTTGTCCTCACGCGCTACATACACCCGCCCCTGATGCACCGCCTTGCGGGGGATGACCAGCATGGGCCTTTGCGGCGCGTAAAAGCTTACTGCGGCGAACATGCCCTTGAGCAACGGCGGACGCTCGCCGGGAATCACCTGGGCATAGGGCTTGTCCACCTGCACCACCAGTCCCACCGTGTCCCGCTGCGGATTGATGGATTCACTGATGCGCAGTAATTTACCCTGCCAATGCGCCGCCTCGGGAAATCCCACCAGGCGCACCCTGGCTTCCAGATTGATGGTATCGAGGATATTCCACAGGCTCTCCGGCCGATTCAGATCGACGCGCTCATGCTGTTGATTGGCAAATAGCGGGCGGAACAGGCGCGTGGGCAGCTCCGCGGTGATTTCCACGGCATCTGTTCCCAGAGCTTCGAAAAGAACGGCGCCTGCCGCGGTAAACTCTCCTTTCTCCACAAACACCTCACCAATGCGCGCATCGATGGGCAGGCTGATTTCCGTGCGCCCCAGGGTATCCCGGGTCTGCGCCACCTGGCTTTTGGACTGGCTGATCTGCGCCTGCAACGCCGCCTTGCGACTCTCATAGCTCTTCAGCTTGCCTTCCAGATCGGCAACCTGCTGCTTGAGTTGCAGCACCTTTTGCTCCTCGGCATCCACGCTGGAGCGGGCCACCAGCTTCTTTTTCCAGATCTCCAGAATGCGCTGGTATTCCTTCTGCTGCACCGCCAGATTCTTGCGCACGATATTCAGCAAGGCTCTGGTGCTTTCTTCTTCTGTCTCCAGTTGCCGCAAGCTGGATTCACCGCCGGACAAACCCGCCTTGCTCTGCTCCAGAGAAAATTCAAAAGTCGTCGGCTCGATGCGCAACACCACGGTTCCCTTGGGCAGGCTGGCTCCTTTGCGCAGTTGGGGATGGATATAGACGATCTTGCCGCTCACCTCGGATTTTGCCTTCACCAGCACCCGCGGCTCTACCGTGCCATACCCTGTGGCGTGAGACCGGTAGGGAATCTTCTTTACCGTCATCACTTCCACGGCCCTGACGGGATATTGCAGGTCTGTATGGGCGATTGGCGGCATGGTCTTCACCCTGAACACCACCAGGGCTACAGCCACGGCCACGATCAACGGCAGAATATATTTCCTTTGCAGAATGTTTTTCATGGGCTAGCGGGGGTTCGCGCACAAATGGGATCAATAACAGGACATCATATCCCAACTTTAGACAATAAACCGTTTCAAACTGTTTCTATTTCCGGAAAAGTGATGCGGATATACACTGCCAACAAAACCATGAAGGCGATAATTTTCATATAATGTCGATCTGGCAATCATGGTTGCCGCATTTGGGATTGCAATGCCGAACCAGCTTGTTCTTGAACCCCCCAACGACATGATCAGAACGGGCGCGGCGGCGGAAGCCTGTCCCAGATGAACAAGTCCAGGGCAAGAGCAACAAACAACCGGGATGGACTATCGATATAGCAGGTCAAGTTGGCGCACTATGCGCTGCTTCATGCGCAACCTACCTTAAAGCCAGGTTGCCGAACGGGGTTTTCCGCAAATGAGTGGTTGCTGTGATGACAATTGTTCTATAGATGCGCTTCGTGAAAGGCAGCGAGGAACGCTGCGAATTGTTCTTGGCATCAATGCCATTATGTTTCTGGTTATCATCGTGGCTGCTCTTTATGGTAATTCAACTGCACTGCTGGCTGACAGCCTTGATAACCTTGGAGATGCTTTGACATATGGTCTTATTAACCTGGCACCAATAGATACCATGTTCAGGGCGTCAGGCAGGCGTCAGAACAAGGCGCAGCGCGCAGGCAAGGGTTGTTCCCTTGTCAAGCGTTGCAACGCCGTACTGGCGCCTGCCTGACGCCCCTAACTTATTGTTATATATT
>JAMOMB010000127.1 GCA_027068795.1 Sedimenticola sp.
AAATGGTAACAGGATAGGGCCCCGCCATGATGGATGAAGATGACCCAATGGCCGAAATCCGGGCCTCGTTCTTTGTCGAATGCGAAGAACTGCTCGAAGCCTTGCAGGATGGCCTGCAAATCATGGACGATGGCGAAGCGGATGACGAAACCATCAACATCGTATTTCGCGCCGTACATTCGATCAAAGGCGGTGCGGGGGCCTTCGGGCTGGAAGATCTGGTGCGCTTTGCCCATCAGTTTGAATCAGTACTGGATGGCGTGCGTTCCGGCACAATCGAAGCGGATCGCAACGCGATTTCTGTCTTTTTCCAGTCTGGCGACATTCTGGGCGATCTGGTTCGCGCAGCCCGTGATGATGATGTTGCGGATGACAGCCGCATTCAGGGGGTGATGAGCAGCCTGACAGCTATGCTGGGGGCAGATGCGCAGGAAGACGCGGCCGAAGAAGAGGTCAGTGACTTTCAGCCAATGGGCCTTTCACTGGATCTGGGGTTGGATATAGGGGACAATGATGCCCCTGCCCTGCCCGATTTGCCTGATCTGGACACCACACCGCCGCCCGCTTCCACAGCCGTCTTTGAAGATGGCTATACCATCCATTTCCTGCCCGACAGCTCGCTCTATGCTTCTGGCAACGAGCCGCTGCACCTATTGCGACTGCTGCGCGAAATGGGCGATCTTGATGTCACCTGCGACACCTCCGCGCTCCCCTCTCTTTCGGCACTGGATGAAGAAAAATCATACCTGTCCTGGACCATCCACCTGACCACCGACGAAGACGAGGACGCCGTGTGCGACGTGTTCGACTTCGTTGCAGACCTTTGCACATTAACCATCACCGGCCCGGGAAAACCCGGCCCCGAGTTGCCACCAACCGATGCCCCCTCCTCACCATCGACAACAAATGATGGTTCCACAGCTGATGTATCATTTAATCCGCCACAGAATTCGGACACATCCCCCGAAGCCTCGGTTGCTCTCAAGCCAGATGATGTAGCAGATGTCAAAACCGCACCCGCGAAAAAACTGCCTCCATCCGCTTCCAAGTCAACTAAACCCCGCCCCACTGTGCGCGTTGATCTGGAACGGATCGACCGGCTGGTAAACCTTGTCGGTGAACTTGTGATCAATCAGGCCATGATTTCCCAAAGCGTGATGGAAACAGGCCTCCAGACCAATTCCAAGGTATCGGAAGGGCTGGATGAATTCATGCAACTGACCCGCGATATTCAGGACAGCGTGATGATGATCCGCGCCCAGCCTGTAAAATCCCTGTTCCAGAGGATGAGCCGGATCGTGCGCGAAGCCTCGTCGATGGTCGGTAAATCCGTGCGCCTGAAAACCGAAGGCGACGCGACCGAGGTGGATAAAACTGTAATCGAGCGATTGGCCGATCCGCTAACCCATATGATCCGCAATGCCGTCGATCACGGAATTGAAACACCACAAGACCGTATTGCCGCGGGCAAACCAGAAGAGGGCATTGTCACTCTTTCCGCGGGCCACAGGTCCGGCCGTGTGATCGTTGAAATTTCCGATGATGGCGCCGGCATTAACCGTGACCGTGTACTGCAGATCGCTATCGAAAAAGGGCTTGTTCCGGAAAACGCGCAACTCAGCGACACCGAGATAGACAACCTGCTGTTTATGCCGGGTTTTTCAACAGCAAGCGAGGTTTCCGATCTGTCCGGTCGCGGGGTCGGTATGGATGTTGTCAAAAGTGCCATCCTGGCCCTTGGTGGCCGCGTTACAATCCAGTCCAATCCGGGGAAAGGCACGGTTTTCACAATCAGCCTGCCTTTGACCCTTGCCGTACTGGACGGTATGGTGATCGACGTTTCCGACCAAACGCTGGTTGTTCCACTAAGCACAATCACGGAAACCCTCACGCTTATGGGGCCGGACATTCGAGCCCTCGGCCCCCAAACAAATGTTATCAAGG
>JAMOMB010000128.1 GCA_027068795.1 Sedimenticola sp.
CCCTACGCCGGCGACGCCGCCATCGAGTTCGCCGACCGTTCCATGGAAGCCGTGAGCTACTTCGCCATCAAGGCGTCCAGCGACCTGGCCGAAGAACGCGGCAAGTATTCCAGCTTCGAAGGCTCCCTGTGGAGCCAGGGCATACTGCCCTACGACTCCATGCGCAACCTCGCCGAAGAACGCGGCGGCTACCTGCAGGTGGACGACAGCCAGACCCTGGACTGGGAAAGCCTGCGCGAGCGGGTGAAGACCGTGGGCATGCGCAACTCCAACACCATGGCCATCGCCCCCACCGCCACCATCTCCAACATTTGCGGCGTGAGCCAGTCCATCGAGCCTACCTACCAGAACCTGTTCGTCAAATCCAACCTGTCCGGCGAGTTCACCGTGGTCAACCCCTATCTCGTCCACGATCTGAAGAAACTGGGCCTGTGGGACGAGGTCATGGTCAACGATCTCAAATACTACGACGGCTCGGTGCAACCCATCGACCGCATACCAGAAGAGCTAAAAGCCATCTACGCCACAGCATTTGAAATCGACCCGCGCTGGCTGGTGGAGGCCGGTTCCCGCCGCCAGAAGTGGATCGACCAGGCCCAGAGCCTGAATCTCTACATGGCCGAGCCCTCCGGCAAGAAGCTGGACAACCTCTACAAACTGGCCTGGGTGCGCGGTCTGAAAACCACCTACTACCTGCGCTCCATGGGCGCTACCGGTCAGGAGAAGACCACCAGCTCGGCGAACAGCGACAACAAGGTCAAGCTGCTGGGCGCCGCACCCGCCGCCGCTGCGCCCAAGGCCTGCTCCATTCTCGACCCTGAATGCGAAGCCTGCCAATAGAATGATTGACACAGGGCAGATCCTTGTCGTCACCCCGGCGGGCGCCGGGATCCGGAAGGCGCACAAGCACTCATGGATTCCGGCCTGCGCCGGAACGACGGCTTTGAACATTACAGCCTGGCTGAACCGAATTACAGGAGAACCATCATGCTGAACTGGGACGACCCTCTCACGACCGCCAAAGAAGCCAAACTGGAACCCGTGAAAGCGGAAGCACCTGCCGCCAGTACGCCAGCCACCGCAGAAGCCGTTGCGGCCAAAGCGCCCCCGGCAGCGGACATCCAGCCGGTGAACCCCGACGACAAGCGCGTTATCAACGGCCTCACCGACATCAACCAGCTGGCGCCGTTCAAATACCCCTGGGCCTGGGAATATTTTCTCAACGCCAACAAGAACCACTGGACGCCCCTGGACATCAACATGGCCCAGGACGTACAGGATCACCAGCATAACCTCACCCTGGAAGAGCGCCATGTGTACGAGAACGTACTCTCCTACCTGACCACCTCCGACATCCTCGCCATGCGCAACATCGGCCTGGCGGTAATGGAAAAGATGTCCGCCCCGGAACTGCAAATCTACCAGGCGCGCCAGGTCTATGAGGAAGCCCTGCACACCTGGACCTACCAGCACTGCATCGAAACCATCGGCCTGGATCAGGGCGAAATTTACAACCGCTACCGGGTGGTGCCCGAGATCAACGGCAAGATCCAGATGGCCAACCGCCGCCTGGAATCCGTATTGCGCGCCGACATCGACCTCACCGACCGCGACGAGCTGGAAAACTTCGTCATGGCCTACAGCTTTTTCGCCGGCATCTTCGAAGGCTGCTGGTTCTACAACGGCTTCAGCCCCATCTTCGCCCTGCAGCGCCGCGGCCTGATGAAAGGCACCGCCGAACAGTTTCAGTACATCATGCGCGACGAAGTGCTGCACGCCTCCTTCGGCATCCGCGTGGTCAAGCAGATCATTCACGAAGAGAACCTCAGCCTCGACCCCAAAGCCATACGCGAGATGTGGGAAGAAGCCGAGGCCTGTGAAAACGACTACGCCAACTACATTCTGCGCGACCCCATCCTCGGCTACCGCAAGGAAG
>JAMOMB010000129.1 GCA_027068795.1 Sedimenticola sp.
TTCTTGCGCAGAAAGCCTCCATCGACGCCGCGGATTCGCTCCAGCTCCGGGACGGTTTTCGGCGAGCGCCGGGCAAGCTCCAGCAGCACATCATCCTTGAGTATCCAGCGTCTTGGCAGGTTTTTCTCCAGCGCCTGCTGTTCCCGCCAGGCGGCCAGCGCCTGCAGAACCGCCAGCTTGACGCCCTTGAGATGCTGGCGCCCCTTCACCTTTTTCCACATTTCCATGGGTTCCAGGGCGTAGGTTTGCGGATCGGCCAAGGATGCAAATTCGGCCTCCAGCCAGGCGAGCCGGTGCATTTTTTCCAGTTGCGATTTCATTTTCAGGTAGGCCCGGCCAAGGTAGATGACATCATCCAGCGCATAGCGCAGCTGCGCCTTGTCCAGGGGACGGCGCGACCAGTCGGTGCGTGAGTGATCCTTGGGAAGTTCGGTCTTGAGCACCTGCTGGATCAGCTTGCCATAGCCGACCTGGTCGCCCAGCCCCAGCAAGGCGGCGGCGGGCTGGGTGTCGAACAGGGGCTGGGGCAGGGTGTTCCAGGCGTTCAGAAAGATCTCCATGTCCTGGCGGGCGGCGTGAAAAACCTTTTCGATGTGTGGATTCATCAGCAGCTCCCGCAGGGGAGCAAGATCGGCGATGGCCATGGGGTCGATGGCCGCCGCCACCTTATCATTCGCCACCTGAATCAGACACAGCTGGGGGAAGTAGGTGCGCTCGCGGAGGAATTCCGTATCCACGGCAAGCCAGGGGCTGTCTGCGACCATGCGGGTGAATTCCTCGAGCTGCTGCGCGGTTTCTATGAATCGTTCCTGCATGATGCACCTGTTGTGGAAGAGGGATGGGTAATTATTAACCTGGTATCTATTGATGCCAGGTTAATAACCCGGCGACATATAGTGTTGTCGGGTTACTATGATACCTGTATTGTCAGCAAGCAACGATGATTATGCACATACATATACTGGGTATTTGCGGCACTTTCATGGGCGGGATCGCACAGATCGCCACCGCCCTGGGGCATCGGGTCACGGGTTCGGATGCAGGCGTGTATCCACCCATGAGCACCCAGCTGGAAGAGGCGGGCATTGAACTGATGCAGGGCTGGGACGCCAGCCACTTGCAGCCGGCGCCGGATATGGTGGTGGTGGGCAATGCCCTGTCGCGGGGCAATCCTGCGGTGGAATACATGCTGGATCAGGGGCTGCCCTATACCTCCGGCCCGCAATGGCTGGCGGAACATGTACTGCGGGAGCGCTGGGTGCTGGCGGTTGCCGGCACCCACGGCAAGACCACCACGGCTTCCATGCTTGCCTGGATCTTGCAGGATGCCGGATTGGAGCCGGGGTTTCTCATCGGCGGCGTGCCGCAAAACTTCGGCTGCTCGGCGCGCCCGGGCAACACGCCTTTTTTCGTCATCGAGGCGGATGAATATGACACGGCCTTCTTCGACAAGCGCAGCAAATTCGTCCACTACCGCCCCCGCACCCTGGTGATGAACAACCTGGAGTTCGATCACGCGGATATTTTCGACGATCTGGCGCAAATCCAGCGCCAGTTCCATCATTTGCTGCGCATGGTGCCGGCCTCCGGCCTGGTCGTCTCCGCCTGGCGGGACGAGAATCTGGATGCGGTGCTGGAAATGGGCTGCTGGACGGCCGTGGAGTATTTCGCCGCCCAGGGCGATTGCGCCTGGCGGGCGGGAGACATATCGCCGGATGGCAGCGCTTTCGATGTGATCTGCGAGGGCGTGAACGCCGGGCGGGTAAGCTGGCCATTGACCGGGATGCACAACGTCAGCAATGCCCTGGCCGCCATTGCGGCGGCGCGTCATGCCGGGGTTCCCGTTCGCGCCGGCATAGCGGCGTTGGGCCGGTTCGAGAACGTCAAAAGGCGTATGGAGCTGCGTGGCGAGGTGGCCGGGATCAAGGTCTA
>JAMOMB010000130.1 GCA_027068795.1 Sedimenticola sp.
CGGGAGTTCAACGGAGACATCCCGGCCAAACTGGATGATAGTCAGGCGCACCGATCCATCCTGAGGCATAACTGCCGGGTCGGCTACTGCGGCAGCCGTGCCATCCAGCTGCAATTGAAATTCGCTGTTGCTGACGCTGCCGGAGGAATCCAGGCACAGCGCCAGATCCAACTTCGGCTGGGCATGTACAACCCCCACCATCATCAACGCGCCTGTCAATACGGCAGCCACTACCTTGCTCCTTTTCCTTCTGTTCATCCTTTTTTCTCCTGTGGTTTTCTTTTCTTCCATATGCTCATGGCCCTTGCAGTCCCGGCACCACGCCATTGTCACCGGCAAAGATCACCCGCCCGTTGTTTACGGGCGGCGGGGGGTTTTCGGCCCAGCTTGCGCCGCTGTCCACGGTGGCGAAGGCGCTGCGGCCGATCTCCTCAAAACCGAGAAAGACCTGCCCGCTGTTGTCCGTCGTGATCCGGTTGCAGGTGGCCTGTATGAACAAGCTGTCCCGTACTGGCTGTCCGGTGGTGGTGTTTCCGCTGCCCAGATAGACGATATCCTCCACGACCACATAGGGGTAATCGATTCCCACGCAGGCCGCTGGCATCGGCACGGCACCGTATACCGACCAGCTGGCGCCGCCGTCAATGGATTGATAGAGCGTCACCGGCCCGGGATCCACCGTGCCCCGGCGGGTTACCCAGCCAAGCAGGCGACCGTTATCCAGAGGGCGGACGAATTGGATGCAGAAAAAGTCATACTGGGTGCATTCGCCGCTAAGGGACGCCAGGTCACGATAGGTGGCTCCGGCATCATCGGTGGCCCGCAGGGCGGAGCCGAACTTGTTGTTCTGCGGCGAACAGGGAGGGTTCTGCTCGATGCATTCCACATAGGCGGACATAGCGTAACGGTCTCCGCCCAACCAGGACAGCTCCGGCAGGCCACCCTCGCCCCAGCCGGGCCGAAGCTCCCAGGCTGTGTCGGCCATCCAGTCGGAGATCTGCAACAGGCTGAAAGTGCGGATACGCGGCGGGGGCGCACCGGAATCCGGATGGCGGACACGCAGTGCGGCCAGAGAGTGACCGCCCGTATAGGTAAGTGAGCGCAATGCAGCACCCCAGTCGGCAAAGTTCTCACCACCAGCCAACAGGGTGGAGAAGTCCAATGACAGCGGCGAAGCAAGAGACTGACCAAACTGCTCCAGGCGGAAACCAGCAACACCAATGCTGTAACTCGAACCACCAAAGTCCAGGTAATCCGGATAGACCAGTATTACACCATCACGCAAATAAAATACAGCCTGCACCGCCAACCGGTCACCCGGATCAGGAGTACTGTCGCTGACCGGGATCTCGATGCCGCTACTGGCCACCGGCTGCCAGCTGGCACCACTGTCCTGAGACTGGTAGATGTCCACGATATTCGGCACCGGGGCACCAGCACCGGCGCGGCTGATGTCGAAAGCCAGCAGGCGTGACAGGGAAAAGACGTGGACGGCAATGCCCCGCTCCATGGCATCCGGCTGCAGATCCGGCGCGCCAATGCGGCCATCGAACACCAGGGTCAGGGATTTGTCCAGCGCAAAGTCCACGTTGGCGGGAATGCGGAATTCCAGCACCAGCTTGTCTCCCGCGTTGAACCTCTCGCTGGATGTCAGACTAACTTCCTCCTCATCCACCGCTTCCAGCTCCCAGCGGGTGCCGTCCGCCTGATCCTGATAGAGATAGAACTTTCCTGGCCGGGCGCTGGTTCCGGTGAAGGTAAAGGGGGCGCCGCCGGGATTTTCTTCTGCCGTGGTATTGGTGACGGTGATGCGTATCTTGTCGCCGCCAATGTAGGTGTTTTCGGACACTTTCATGCGGCCACGGAAAAAGTAGTCGATCAGCCCGGCGCTGTAGGCGATGGCGCGAGGCATGA
>JAMOMB010000131.1 GCA_027068795.1 Sedimenticola sp.
CTCAAGGTAGTCCTGTGGCTGCCGGTCTGCTTTGCCGGCTGGTATTACATGAAGGGAGTGATCGGCGTGCCCACTTTCTTCCTGGTGGACTGGATCATGGCCGCCACACTGCCGGAATTCATCAAGGACATCGAATTTCAGGGGCATTTGCTGAATGTGGTGCTGCAGTTCACTCCGCCCGCCCTGCCCGGAGTGGAGGCTCCCCCGGGCCAGATCGCCGAACTGGTATTCAGCGTAAACTCCCTCATGTACGGCTACAGCATTCCCCTGTACACCGCTCTGATTCTCGCCACTCCGGATGAGGAGCGGGCAAAATGGATACATTGGAGCATCGGTTTTGTCGTTCTGGTGCTGGCCCAGACCTGGGGCGTCAGTTTCGACATTCTGCAAACCCTGCTGTTCAAGCTGGATGCCAGCCTGTCCTCCCAGCTCGGTTTTAGCCGCTTGCAGAGGGAACTGGCGGCCCTGGGGTATCAGTTCGGCTATCTGATCCTCCCGGCGGTCACGCCCCTGGTGCTGTGGATCGGCTTCCACCAGCGGTTTCTTGCCTTGCTGGCGCCGGGGATGCAAGCCGGATTCAACAACCGCAATGACGGCGGCGGCAAATGAAAGCTGTTGAAAAAATCAAGCTGCGCTTATACTCAGCGACTGGAAAACATTGGCAGAGGCCAACTTAACATGTTGACCATAAAAGGACTTCGCAAGGCATACGGTGATCTGCTGGCGGTGGATTCGCTGGATCTGAGCCTCAGGGAAGGTGAGATATTCGGTTTCCTCGGCCCCAACGGCGCGGGAAAAACCACCACCATCGCCATGATCGCCGGGCTGATGGAGCAGGATGCAGGGGAAATCCGCCTGGGCGACGCCGGTGCGCCCACCGATCCGCAAACCCGCCTGCAACTGGGATACGTCCCCCAGGAGCTGGCGCTGTATGGTCCGCTGACCGCCCGGGAGAACCTGCAGTTTTTCGCCAAGATGCTGGGATTGAAAAATCGCACCCTGAAGCAGGCCGTGGACGAGGCGCTGCAACTGGCGGAACTGACAGACCGCGCCAACGACAGGGTCGATACGTTTTCCGGCGGCATGAAGCGGCGGCTGAATCTGGCGGTCGCTATGCTGCATCGTCCGCGCCTGCTGTTGCTGGATGAACCCACCGTGGGCGTCGATCCCCAGTCCCGCAACGCCCTGCTGCAGGGTATTCTGGCGCTGCGCGAGCGGGGACACACCATCATTTACACCACCCATTACATGGAAGAGGCGCAGAAGATCTGCGACCGCATCGGCATCATGGATCACGGCCGTCTGCTGTCCGTGGGCACGGTGAAAGAGCTGATTCACGCTCATGGCGGTGAATACGAAATCCTCCTGCAGAACGAAGAGGGAGATCACTGCATCCGCGACATCAATCCCCTGCACGCCTTGCAGTCGCTGGATTTCCATCCGGAAAATGATCTGCTGTCCATCAAGCCACCCGATCTGGAACAGGTGTTTCTGAACCTGACCGGCCGTACACTGAGGGACTGAACATGGATTCATCCAGCCGGGAACCCTTGGCATCATCCACCATGAGCATTCTCTGGAATATCGCTAAAAATGACTGGTTGCAGCTGGTACGGGACAAGACCGCCCTGTTTTTCACCCTGGGCTTCCCTCTGCTCATTGCCATATTTTTCGGCGCAGCCTTTTCCGGTGGAGGCAAGTCCGCATTGCTGCCCCTGGCGGTGGTGGATCAGGATAACACCGCATCATCCCGCGCCTGGATCGAGGCGCTGGAAGACACAGACGCAGTAAAAATCACCCTGCTGGCCGAAAGTGAAGCCAGGGAAAAGGTCAGAAAGGGAAAAATGACCGCCATGCTGGTGATCCCGCAGGGATTCGGCGCAGCGCGGGAGCAGGTCTTCGACCCTCTG